>JAUYAJ010000024.1 GCA_030693565.1 Rubrivivax sp. | reverse complement strand
AGCGCCGTCAAATCCATGTTCGCCAGCGTGGCCCTGGGTCAGGCCGCCACGGCCATGCTGACCGCTGCTTCCATGTCGTCCGCGACGATGCGCGAGACCCCGTGTTCCTGCATCGTGACCCCGAGCAGGTGTTCGGCCATTTCCATCGCGATCTTGTTGTGGCTGATGAAGAGGAACTGGGTGCTGCGGCTCATCTCGGTGACGAGGTTGCGGTAGCGCTCGGTGTTGGCGTCGTCCAGCGGCGCGTCGACTTCGTCAAGCAGGCAGAACGGCGCCGGGTTGAGCTGGAAGATCGCGAACACGAGCGCGATCGCGGTGAGCGCCTTCTCGCCGCCCGACAGCAGGTGGATGGTGCTGTTCTTCTTGCCCGGCGGCTGCGCCATCACCTGCACGCCGGCGTCGAGGATCTCGTCGCCCGTCATGACCAGCCTGGCATTGCCGCCGCCGAACAGGCTCGGGAACATGCGGCCGAAATGTTCGTTGACCTGGTTGAAGGTGCTGCCCAGCAGGTCGCGGGTCTCGAGGTCGATCTTGTGGATCGCGTCTTCCAGCGTCGCGATCGCCTCGGCCAGGTCGGCGACCTGGGCGTCCAGAAAGGTCTTGCGCTCGCGCGTCGCGCCGAGCTCGTCGAGCGCTGCCAGGTTGACCGCGCCGAGCGCGTTGATGGCGCGCTGGATGCGGTCGATCTCGGTCTGCAAACCCCACAGCTTGACGCTGCCCTCTTCGACCGAGGCGGCCAGCAGCACCAGGTCGGCGCCGGCGGCTGTCAGCTGCTCCAGATACTGCGCGCCACCGAGCTGGGCTGCCTGCTGCTCCAGCTGCAGCTTGGTGATCTGCTCGCGCAGCGGCTCCAGGCTGCGCTCCAAGCCCAGCCGCTGCTCGTCGGCCTGGCGCAGGCGGGCGCTGAGATCGTCGTAGTCGCTGCGCGCCGCCGCCAGCGCCTGTTCGCGTTCGAGCCGCAGCGCCAGCGCGGTCTGCAAGCCGGCCTGGGCGGCGGCGTCGTTCAGGCTGGCCAGCTCCAGCGCCAGCTGCTCGCCGGCTTGCACGTTGGCGGCCAGCTGGGCGTCGGCGGTTTCGATGCTGCGCTGCAGTTCGTCGCGCCGCGCGCCCAGTGCGCGGGCCTGGAAGCGCGCTTCCTGGGCCTGGCGCTCCAGCGCGCGCTGCTGCTCGCGGGCGTCGCTCAGCCGGCGCTCGGCGGCGATCACCTCGTCGTCGAGTTCGGCATGACGCTGCTGGGCGTTGCCGAGCTCGATGTCGAGCTCCTCGAAGCGCGCTTCGCCGACGGCGCGGCGCTCTTCCAGCGCTTCGAGCTGGGCGTCGATCTCGCCCAGTTCGTCGGCCAGCTGGCCGCGCCGGCTGTTCGCGGCCTCGGCTTGCTGGCTCAGGCGCAGCAGTTCGACCTGCAACTGGTGGGCCCGGGTCTGCGCCTCGCCGGCCTCGCGGCGTGCCGAAAGCAGGCGCTGCGAGGCGTCGGTGTAAGCCGCTTCGAGCCGCACCGAGGCGCTGCGCGTGTCGTCGGTGATCAAGGCCTGGGCGCGGCGCTGGCGGTCCAGGTTCTCGATCTCCTGGGCCCGCGCCAGCATGCCGGCCTGCTCGGAGTCGGGGGCGTAGAAGCTGACGGCGAACTGCGACACCGCATGGCCTTCGCGGGTCATGATGACCTCGCCATGGGTCAGGCGGTCGCGCGCGGCCAGGGCCTCGTCCAGATTGGCCGCGGTGTAGACGCCTTCGAGCCAGTCGTTGAGCAAGGCTTTCAGCCCGGGGTCATTCAGCCGCAGCAGCTCGCTCAGCCGCGCCAGCGTCTGGTGGCTGTTGGCGATCGCCGCCGCCGGGGGCGAATAAAAAGCCAGCTTGGCCGGCGGGGCGTCGGCGGCAAAGGCGCGCACGGTGTCCAGACGGCCGACGGCGAGTGCGCTCAGGCGCTCGCGCAGCGCCGCTTCGAGCGCGGTCTCCCAGCCGGTCTCGATGTGCACCAGCGTCCACAGCCCGGCCAGCCCGTCCAGCCCATGTTTGGCCAGCCAGGGCTTGAGCTTGCCTTCGGTCTGCACCTTTTCCTGCAGCGCGCGCAGTGCTTCCAGGCGCGCGCCCAGCGCCGACAGCTTGCCGGCCTCGGCGTTCACCGCCTCTTGCGCGCTGCGCCGCTGCTCGTCCAGGCCGGGCACTTCGTCCTGCAACTCGTGCAGGCGGGCGTCGGCCAGGTCGCGCCGCTCGTCGCTGTCGGCCGACTCGATCTTGAGCTGCGCCAGGCGCTGCATGTCGGGCGCTTGCAGGCCTTGGCGCTCGACCGCCAGGCGCTCGCGCCGGCCTTTGAGCCCACGCGACTGCTCGTCGACGTTGCGGCTGTCGGCGGCCAGCACCTGGATCTGCTGCTGGACCTGGGTCGCCAGGCCACGCTGGGTGCTGCTGCGGCCCTGGGCGGCGCGCACGGCGTCGTCCAGCGTCGGCAGCTCGAGTGACTGTTCTTCGGCCTGGGCGTGCAGCAGTTCGGCTTGTTCGTCGGCGCCGACGATCTGCTCGGCGATGTCTTCGAGCTCGTCAGCGGCCGCCTGCTGGCGATCGCCCCACTGGGCGTTCTGGGCCTGGATCTCGACCAGCCGCGCCTGCGCGCGCTGGCGGCCGTCGACGACGTAGCGAATGCGTTCTTCGAGCCGGCTGACCTCGAGCGCGGCCTCGGCCAGGCCGCCTTGGCGCGTGTGCAAGGCGTCGCTGGCGGCGTAGTGGGCCTGGCGCACGGTTTCCAGTTCGGCCTCGACATGGCGCAGTTCGGCGATCCGGGCTTCGAGCGCGTTGGTCGCTTCGAGCACGCTGGCCTTGACGCGGTCTTCCTCACCGGCGGCGTCGCGCTGCTTGAGGAACCACATCTGCTGCAGCTTGAGCGTGCCGGCGTCCTGCAGCTGGCGGTAACGCGTCGCCACCTCGGCCTGCTTTTCCAGCCGCTTGAGGTTGTTGTTGAGCTCGCGCAGGATGTCGTCGACGCGCGTCATGTTCTCGCGCGTGTCCTTGAGCCGATTCTCGGTCTCGCGGCGGCGCTCCTTGTACTTGGAGACGCCGGCGGCTTCTTCGAGGAACAGCCGCAGCTCTTCGGGGCGCGACTCGATGATGCGGCTGATCGTGCCCTGGCCGATGATGGCGTAGGCGCGCGGCCCGAGACCCGTGCCGAGGAAGACGTCCTGGACGTCGCGCCGGCGCACTGGCTGGTTGTTGCTGGAGTAGCTGCGGCTGCCGTCGCGCGTGAGCACGCGCTTGACGGCGATTTCGGTGAACGCGTTCCACTGGCCGCCGGCGCGGCCGTCTTCGTTGCTGAAGACGAGCTCGACGCTGGCGCGGCCGGCCGGCTTGCGGTGGCCCGAGCCGTTGAAGATGACGTCCTGCATCGACTCGCCGCGCAGCTCGCTGGCCTTGCTCTCGCCCAGTACCCAGCGCACGGCGTCCATGATGTTGCTCTTGCCGCAGCCGTTGGGCCCGACAACGCCGACCCGCTGCCCCGGCAACTGGAAGGTGGTGGGGTCGGCGAACGACTTGAAGCCGGACAGCTTGATCTGGTTGAGACGCATCGTCAGCGGGATCCGGCAGCCTCGGGAGAACCCGAGGCCTCGATCCCAAGTACTTGATTTACTTGAAGAAAAAGCCCTGTGTCACAGGGCTCTCGGCGGTCCGGATGATACCATTCGGGCCCTTTTGATCCAGTGCCGCCGCCGGCCGCGCTGTCCCGCCCATGCCACGCAAGAACCCCGCGACGCCGCCGCTGCGCGAGCGCGCCGCTCCCGCCCTGCCCCCGACCGCGCCGAGCCGCGAGCTGCAGGTGTTCCCCAATCCGAACCCCGGCCGCGACTACGTCATCCGCTTCGACGTGCCCGAGTTCACCTGCCTGTGCCCGCTCACCGGCCAGCCTGATTTCGCCCACTTCGACATCGAGATCGTGCCCGACAAGCTCTGCGTCGAGCTCAAAAGCCTGAAGCTCTATTTCTGGAGCTACCGCAACGACGGCGCTTTCCACGAAAAGGTGACGAACACCATCGTCGACGACCTGGTGCAGGCGATCGCGCCGCGCTTCGTGCGCGTCAGCGCGAACTGGTTCGTGCGCGGCGGCATCGGCACCCACATCACGGCCGAACATCGCAAGCGCGGCTGGAAACCGGCCGTCGCGGTGGCGCTGCCCGGCGCCGGATCCCAGGTTTGAACGCTGGCGCACCGCCCGCCACGCCCTGGCCTGCGGTGCTGGCGGTGCTGGGCGCCGGGCTGGCGATCGCGATCGGCGTCGGCAAGGTGCCGGTGGCGCTGCCCGAACTGCGCGCCGAGCTCGGCCTGACGCTGGTGCAAGGCGGCTGGGTGTCGTCGATGCTGACCA
>JAUYAJ010000234.1 GCA_030693565.1 Rubrivivax sp. | reverse complement strand
TCGCCGCGCGCCATCGGGCCGCGGTTGCGGTAACGCCCGTCGCAGACCAAGCGGACCCGGCCACTGACCGTGCGTGGCACGCCCTTCAGCCCGATCGCCGGCATGTCGAGCTTGCCGCCCAGCGCCAGCGTGATCTCGCTGCCGACACCGGCGGCGATCATCTGCTGCACCGCCTGCGGGTCGAAGATCGCGAACGCGACGGCGTCCTGCAGCCCGGCATCGAGCATCGCGCCGAGCACCGTCATGGTGTCCATGGTGCCGCCCGAAGCGCAGTTGTCGCTGTGGTCGAGCAGTACCACCGGGCCGCTGCCGGCGGGTTTGGCATCGGCCAGCGACTGCGCGCGCGCCATCGACTCGGCCAACGGCTCGATCCTGTATTCGAACTCGGCGCGGCGCGCCCAGGCCATGTCGAGCAGCTCGTCGCAACAGCGCCGCGCCAGCGCCGGGTCGCCGTCTGTGACGACCACCGCCGACAGCCCGGCGAACTCGATGTCGGCATTCGGGAAGCCGACGAAGACACTGGCGCTGAGCACGCCGGCAGCCTCCATCTCGCGGCAGCGCGCCTGCAGCGCGCGGTTCGGCATGTCGTCGCTGGCCTGGCGCATCACGTGCGGCAGCATCGGCCGCCGGCCCCAGGCCTGGGTCGGCACAGCGGCCCCGGCCAGCAGCGCCAGCACGGCGCGGCCGGCACGTTGCCCGGTCTCGAACATGTCGATGTGCGGGTAGGTCTGGTAGCCGGCGATCACGGTGGCGTGCTCGGCCATCGCGTCGTAGAGGTTGGTGTGCATGTCCAGCGCAACGCCGATCGGCACCTGGGGTGCGATGGCGCGGATGCGGCGCAGCAGCTCGCCTTCACCGTCGTCGTAAGTCTGCGTGACCATCGCGCCGTGCAGGTCGAGCAGCACGGCGTCGCAGCCTGACGCGACGGCGGCGCAGATGCGCCCGGCGATGTGCTCGAAGGCGGCGTCGTCGACCGGGCCGCTGGGCCAGGCGCTGGCGGCGATCGGGATCGTGAACTCGGCGCCGGCCTGCTCGGCCAGTTCGATGAAGGCGGCGATCGCCGCCCCGGTGCCGCGGTAGGCGGCGAGCGCGGCCTCGCCCTCGGGCGGCTCGGCGGCGCCGCAGGCGAAGCGCGCCAGCGGCGTCGGCACCGGTGAATAGGTGTTGGTCTCGTGTTTCATCTGCGCGATGACGAGCTTCATGCCTTCTCCTGCGGTTCACAGTGACGGCGCATGATGCCGCAGTGGCTGCCAGCGCCGCCAGTGCTGCACACCCCGGGCAATCCCGGGCACGAACGGCGCGCACTCTGGGCAAGACTGGCCGCCGCACGACGCCGCCGCACCATGCCGCCGAACCAGGAGCCCCGATGCCACCGACCGACCTCGCCGATTGCACTGCCACCGAACTGCTGGCGCTGTACCGCGCCGGCCAGGCTTCTCCGGTGCAGGCCACACAAGCCGTGCTGGCGCGCATTGAACGGCTGAACCCGAGCTTGCGCGCCTTCTGCCATGTCGCAGGCGACGAAGCGCTGACCAGCGCCCGCGCCAGCGAAGCGCGCTGGCAACGCGGCGCGCCGGCGGGTGCGCTCGACGGCGTGCCGGTGTCGATCAAGGACTTGATCCTGGCCAAAGGCTGGCCGACGCTGCGCGGCAGCCGCACGGTTGACCCGGCCCAGCCCTGGGACGTCGACGCCCCGGCGACGGCGCGGCTGCGCGAAGCCGGCGCCGTGCTGCTGGGCAAGACCAGCACGCCCGAGTTCGGCTGCAAAGGCGAGACCAACTCGCCGCTGACCGGCATCACGCGCAACCCCTGGCACCTGGCCAAGACGCCCGGCGGCTCGTCGGGCGGCGCGGCGGCGGCAGTGGCCGCCGGCATGGGCCCGATCGCGCTGGGCACCGACGGCGCCGGCAGCGTGCGCATCCCGGCGGCCTTTTGCGGCAACTTCGGTCTCAAGCCCAGCTTCGGCCGCGTGCCGGCCTACCCCTTGTCGCCGTTCGGCAGCGTGGCCCACATCGGCCCGCACACGATGAGCGTGGCCGACGCCGCGCTCGCCATGAATGTGCTCGCGCAGCCCGATGCGCGCGACTGGACTTCGCTGCCAGCCGATGGGCGCGACTACCTGGCCGGGCTCGAAGACGGCGTGCGCGGCCTGCGCATCGCCTGGTCGCCAACGCTGGGCTACGCGCGCAGCGTGCACCCCGAAGTGGCGGCGGCTTGTGAGCGCGCGGTGGCGCAGTTGGCCGACCTCGGCGCCATCGTCGAGGCGGTGGACCCGGGCTTCGAAGACCCACTGGAGATCACCACCGGCCTGTGGTTCGTCGGTGCCTGGACGATCTGGAACACGCTCAGCCCCGAGCAGCAGGCGCTGACCGACCCCGACTTCGCCGCCGAAGCCCAGCTCGGTGCCGAGTTCAGCGCGCTCGACGTGCAGCGCCTGCAGCTGCGGCGCGGCGCGCTGGGCTCGCACATGCGCCAGTTCATGCAGCAATACGACCTGCTGGTCACGCCCAGCGTCGCGGTGCCCGCCTTCGACGCCCACGAGCCCGGCCACCTGGCGCTGACGCCCGAGTCGATGCTGGGCTGGACACCGTTCAGCTACCCCTTCAACCTGACCCAGCAACCGGCCTGCACCATCCCTTGCGGCTTGACGGCTGGCGGCCTGCCAATCGGGCTGCAAATCGTCGGCCCGATGTTCGACGACGCGCTGGTGCTGCGCGCGGCGCGCGCTTTCGAGCAGGTGCAGCCGATCCCGCGTCCGCCGGTGCGCTGAGAGACCACACGCCCCATGACCGACACCGCCTTCCTGCCCGCGCACGAACTCGCCGCCCGCATCCGCCGCGGCGAACTCAGCGCCGTGGCGCTCTTGCAGCTCTACCTGGACCGCATCGCCCGCCTGGACCCGCAGATCAACGCCGTGCCGGTGCTCGACGCCGAGCGCGCCATGCTGCGCGCCGAAGCAGCCGATGCGGCACTGGCACGTGGCGAGAACTGGGGCCCGCTGCACGGTGTGGCGATGACGGTGAAGGAAGCCTTCAACGTCACCGGCCTGCCCACCACCTACGGCCTGGAAGCGTTCCGCGACAACATCGCGCGCAGCGACGCGCTGACGGTGCAGCGTCTGCAGGCCGCCGGCGCGGTGATCTTCGGCAAAACCAACGTGCCGGCCTCGCTGGCCGACTGGCAAAGCTTCAACCCGGTCTACGGCACGACGAACAACCCCTGGGACCTGACGCGCACGCCGGGCGGTTCGTCGGGCGGCAGCGCAGCGGCGCTGGCGGCCGGCTTCACGGCGCTGGAACTCGGCAGCGACATCGGCGCGTCGATCCGCAACCCGGCGCATTACTGCGGCGTCTGGGGCCACAAGCCGACCTGGGGCGTGGTGCCGCTGGCCGGGCACGAGCTGCGGCCGCGCGAATGCGCCGACAACTTCGACATCGCCGTCGCCGGGCCGCTGGCGCGCAGCGCCTTCGATCTCGCGCTGGCGATGGACGTGCTGTGCGCGCCGCTGAGCGCGATGACGCCGCTGGGCCGGGTGCCGCTGGCCTGGCAAGACCGCGGCACGCCGCCGCGCCGGGCCCGGGTGGCGATGCTGTTCGACGACGCCGAGGCCGAGGTCGACCACAGCGTGCAGCGCGCGCTGCACCGGCTGACCGACTTCCTGCGCAGCCAGGGCGTGGTGGTGACCGAAGGCCTGCGTCCGGTCGACAGCGCCGAGGCCAATGACGTCTACACCCACTTGCTGCGCGCCGCCACCGGCGCCCACTACGACGCTGCCACCTACGACCAGGCGCAGCAGCGCGCACGCGGCTACGCCGCCGGCGACAGCAGCCACCCGGCGCGCCACTACCGCGGCAATACGATGACGCAGCGCGACTGGGTGCAGTTCAACGAACGCCGCATGCGCCTGCAGCGCCAGTGGGCGGCGTTCTTCGAACAGCACGACCTGCTGATCTGCCCGGTGGCAACCACACCGGCCTTCCAGCACAACCCGCAAGGCGAGCGCTGGGACCGCATGATCCCGGTCAACGGCCACACCCAGCCCAGTACCGATGCCTTGTTCTGGGCCGGCTACCCTGGCGTCGTCGGCCTGCCGGCCACCGCCGTGCCGCTGGGCCTGAGCGACGACGGCCTGCCGATCGGTGCCCAGATCATCGGCCCGCTGTTCGCCGACCCCGACTGCCTGCGCTTTGCCCAGTGGCTGGAATGCGAGTACCGCGCTTTCGTGGCGCCGCCGCTGGCCAGCGCGGTGGGCAGCGCCTGAGACGGCGTCACTTCACGCCGTGACCCGGCCCGGGTTCGGGTTCGGCCGGCATCAGCAAGTTCGTCGAGCCGAACGCACTGTCGCACTATCGCGTCCGGGACGCTCCAGCGCCGGCGGCTGCTCGCCCGCCCCCCGGCGCCATCAGCGTCGCCATGTTGCGATGGAATTCAGCCATACCGCCTTGCGCCAGCGCGCTGACTTCCTTGGCGTGCGCTTGCAGGGCGGCAACGACGGCGCCATCCGTGGACGTTCGGCGCGCGATCGCCCCCCGGCCCGTGAATTCCACCGTCGACTCGATCCTGTCCTTGTTCGCGAACAACACCGGGATCGTGTCGCTGAACAGGTTGAATTCGCGCCCGTCGCTCAATCGCTTGGACATGCTGGCGACATGGGCCTTGATGCTTTGCGCGACTTGCGGATCGTTCGACTCGGTGACGGTCTGGATGCCGTTCGGCAACTGGGTCACGGTCCGTTCGATCTTTTCATGCTGCATCAGCAGCGCGTGCACCAGGCCCATGTCGGCGGCAGATCCGGCATCCTGCTTCGTGAGGTGTGAAACCGCCCCGGCCATCGGCGTGTAGGTGCCCGCCCCTTGGCGATGACCCATGCCTTGACCCATGCCTTGAGGACCGGGGCTGTACGGCTGGGCCGACGCCATCGTCGACGCCAGGCCCCAGCCCAGCGACGCGGCAACACCGAAGGTGTATCGAAAAGACGACTTCATGACAAGAACTCCTGATGGAAATCAAACCTTGGAAGATCGAGACGGCTTGACGCCGCCTCGCTCCGCCGCGCCGGACCGGGGAGGATCCGCGCCTGGCCGACGATTCGATTGGCGCATCGCCTTGTAAACCCACGGTTTCCGCAATGCGGACATCGGTGTCGCGGTCAAGCGAGGCGCAGCGGATCCATAGGCCCCTGGCAAGGGCTTTGCCCGGGGCTTGTGCCAGCGCCTCGGCTGCGCCAAGATGGGCCGTCGCCAACCCCTGACGGAGCCCGAGACCCCATGGCCAAGTCGGCCGCCGAAGCGCGCTGCGTGTCCTCACCGGGACTTTCCGAAGCCCCGGTTCTGGACCTTCTGTGCTCGCACTTCGTGCTCACGCTGACGCTGCGCCAGGCCGGCCGCTTCAACCTGCGGCGCGACTGGAGCAGCCTGCTGTCGCTGACCGGGCGCCACCTGGTCTGGCCGCTGCCGGTGCTGGCGCGGCTGCGCGCCTTCCTAAAGCAGCGCTGCAAAGGCAATGCGCTGTGGCGCGGCCACGAAGCGCTGACCGACGAGGCCTTCATCCAGCGCTTTGGCGCCTGGCATGGCGCCTATGAAGAGGGCACGCTGTTCTTCTACGTCGACGAATACATCAAGGACGCACCGAAGGACTTGCTGGCCATGCTGGGCGCCAGCTGCGAGGCGCTGCAGCGGCGGCTGAAGACGCAGTCGGCGCTGGTGCAGAAGAACATCGACGCGCTGGCCGGCCTGCTGCAGCTCAACCCGGCCGAACGCGCGCTGCTGCTCTACGGCACGCTGGCGCGCTACCAGCGCGACCTGCGCGGTTTGCTGGTGGAGTTCAAGGTCGGCAACGCGCAGGAGGCTTATGCCGCGATCGCCGCGGTGGCCGGCGTCGAAGCCGACGAGGTCGCCGACGCCTTGCGCGCCGGCTCGCGGCTCGAGCGCATCGGCATGATCGAGAACCTGCTGTCAGAACAGCACATCACCGACCTGGCCGACTTGATGAAGGTCAGCGAACAGCTGCCGCCGGTGCTGATGCGCGAATACCGCGGCCCCAGCGACCTGATGGCGGTGTTCACGCGGCCAGCAACGAAGAGCGCGCTGGCGGGCAGCGACTTCGCTTTCGTCGCCGACGACGCCCGCGTGCTCACCGCGCTGCTGAAAAACGCCGCCCAGCGCAAGGAAGCCGGCGTCAACGTGCTGCTCTTCGGTCCGCCGGGCACCGGCAAGACCGAGCTGGCCAAAGTCTGCGCCGAGGCCGCCGGGCTCGAGCTCTACGAGGTCGAATACGCCGATCGCGACGGCAACAGCCTGTCCGGCCGTGACCGTTACCGAAGCCTGCAGATCAGCCAGGTCTTCCTCAAAGGCAGCGCCGATGTCGCTTTGCTGTTCGACGAGGTCGAGGACGTGTTCCCGCCAATCTCCAGCGAAGCGGCGCAGCTGATCGCGCGCCTGGACAGCAGCGACGCCGCGCCCTCGGGCAGCGTCAGCGGCAAGGCCTGGGTCAACCAGATCCTGGAAACCAACCCGGTGCCGGTGATCTGGATCACCAACCGCATCGAGCAGATCGACCCGGCGTTCCGGCGCCGCTTCCAGTACCACATGCTGCTGAAGTCGCCGCCGCCCGGGGCGCGTGAAGCACTGGTCACGCGCGCGCTGGTGGGAGCGCCGGTGGGTGAAGGCTTTGCCACCCGGCTGGCCGAACGCCGCGGCCTGACGCCGGCGCAGATCCGCACCGCGGTGCGCTTTGCCAAGCTCGCGCATGGCGAGTTGCTGGAGCGCGACGCGGCGGGCTTCGAAGCGCTGATCGAACGCCAGCTCGGCAACGCCGACCGCGCGCTGGGCAGCGCCGGCGCCGAACGCGGCGCGCGGCCGGTGGTGACGCGCTACGACTTGTCGCTGCTCAATGTCGAGTCGCGCTTCGAGCCGGCGCGCATCATCGAGGCGCTGCAGCGCCGCGGCCATGGCACGCTGTGCTTTTACGGCGCACCGGGCACCGGCAAGACGGCGCTGGCCGAGCACATCGCCCAGGCCTTGCAGCGCCCGCTGATGATCCGCCAGACCAGCGACATCGCCAGCAAATACGTCGGCGAGACCGAACAGAACATGGCCCGCATGTTCGAGGAAGCGCAGAGCGAAGACGCGGTGCTGCTGCTCGACGAAGCCGACAGCTTTCTGCGCAGCCGCCGCCTGGCCGAGCGCCACTACGAAGTCAGCGAGGTCAACGAGATGCTGCAAGGCATGGAGCGTTTTGCCGGCATCTTCATCTGCACCACCAACCTGTTCGAAGAGCTCGACGAAGCGGCGCTGCGCCGCTTCACCTTCAAGCTGCGCTTCCAGCCGCTGACGGCGCCGCAGCGCGAACGCATGTTCGTCGCCGAAGCGCTGGCCGGCGACGCCGCGGCGCTGACCGCCGAGCAGCGCCAGCGCCTGGCCGCGCTCGACCAGCTCGTGCATGGCGACTTCGCCGCCGTGCAGCGCCAGGTCGAGATCCTCGCCCTGCCCTTCGACGCCGACGAGTTCCTCTCGCAGCTGGAGAGCGAGCACCGCGTCAAGCCCGAGGTGCGCCAGCGCCGCGGCATCGGTTTCGGGCAGCCGCAGCGGCCGGCCTGAGCGCCCTGCAGCGCAGCGCCGACTTTCCTAGAATCGGCGGCTGAGAGTGACCCTTGAGCGATGAGCGAAGACGCAACCAGCCTGCCTGAAACAACACCGCTGCTGTGGCTGCTGGCCTGGCTGGTGGCCGCACTGGCGGCCTGGGTGGCGATGCGCAGCATGCGCGAAGCGCGGCGCGCGCGTGGCGCCGGGGCAGCGGCACATGTCGTCGCCGGTTCGCTGGCCTTGGGCTCGGGGATCTGGGCCGCGATGGTGATCGGCATCAGCAGTCAGGCCTGGGCCTTCCCGATCGGCTTTCGCCAGCCGCTGGCCCTGGGCGCCTGGGCGCTGGCGCTGTTGCTCAGCGCGCCCGCCGTGACCTGGATGGGGGTACGACCGCGAAGGCGGGTCGCGTTCGGCTGCGGCCTGCTGCTGGCGCTGGCGGCATTGGCGGTGCAAGCGCTGCTGCTGCAGTCGATGGGGTTTGATCCCGGCCTGCACTGGCGCTCGCCGGGGCTGGCCATGGCGCCGCTGACGACGGCGCTGGGCAGCACCGCCGCACTGGGCATCGCCTTCATCGGCCCGGGCCGCAGCGGCCGAAGTGGCGGAAGTGGCATATGGCGCAAGCTCTGGCGGCTGCTCGCCGGCGTGCTGTTCGGCCTGGCCCTGGTGCTGGGCCAGGACATGTTGATGGAAGGCGGCCGCATCAGCGCCCAGGTCGCTTCGGCTCACCACGCCGAGCTGCCAGCGCTGCTGCTCAGCGTCGCCGCCACGCTGCTGGTGCTGCCGCTGCTGGGCTTGCTGGCGATCGACCAGCATTGGCGCCGCCACGTCGCGCCGGGCCAGGCCCCGCAAGGCCTGATGTCGGTGCTGGCCGCGCTGGCTCAAGGCAGCAGCCGCAAGCGTCGCCGGCCCGGCAACCGGCTCTGACGCAGTAGCAGGCTGCCGGGGCAGTCCATGCGCCGTCGTGTGCCGTGGGCGGCAGCTTCCTACAATCGGGGCATGAACTCCCGCTCGACCCCCTATACCCGTGGTGCCGCCCTGCCCGGCATCTTGCGCCAACGCATCGCCATCATCGACGGTGCGATGGGCACGATGATCCAGCGCCACCGCCTGACCGAGGCCGACTTCCGCGGCGAGCGGCTGCGCGAGCATGGCAAGGACTTGAAGGGCAACAACGAGTTGCTGGTGCTGTCGCGGCCCGACATCATCGGCGCCATCCACGAGGCCTACCTGGCCGCCGGCGCCGACATCATCGAGACCAACACCTTCGGCGCCACCTCGATCGCGCAGGAAGACTACGACCTGGCGCCGCTGGCACGCGAGATGAACGTGGCCGCCGCGCGCATCGCCCGCGCCGCCTGCGACCGCTTCAGCAGCGCCGACAAGCCGCGCTTCGTGGCCGGCGCGCTCGGGCCGACACCGCGCACGGCCAGCATCAGCCCCGACGTCAACGACGCCGGCGCCCGCAACGTCAGCTTCGAGCAGCTGCGCGCCGCCTACCGCGAGCAGGCCGAAGGCTTGCTCGAAGGTGGCTGCGACCTTTTCCTGGTCGAGACCATCTTCGATACGCTGAATGCCAAGGCGGCGATCTTCGCCCTCGACGAGTTGATGGAAGACAGCGGCGAACGCCTGCCAGTCATCATCTCGGGCACTGTCACCGACGCCTCGGGCCGCATCCTCTCGGGCCAGACCGTGGCCGCCTTCTGGCATTCGGTGCGCCATGCACGGCCGCTGGCGGTGGGGCTGAACTGCGCCCTCGGCGCGGCGCTGATGCGGCCTTACATCGAAGAACTGGCCAAGGTGGCCGGCGACACCTTCATCAGCTGCTACCCCAACGCCGGCCTGCCCAACCCGATGAGCGACACCGGCTTCGACGAGACGCCGGACGTGACCGGCGGTTTGATGGCGGACTTCGCCCGCGTCGGTTTTCTGAACATCGCCGGCGGCTGCTGCGGCACGACGCCCGAGCACATCGCCGAGATCGCGCGCCGCGTCGGCGCCTACCAGCCACGCAGCCTGAACCCGCACCCGTTCACCGCACTCGTCGACGTCTGAGCGGCCGCGTTCAGGTGCCGGCCGCTGGCGCGCCCTTGAGCTCGACCCGGTTGCCGTCGGGGTCGCTGAGGTAGATCGACGGCCCGACGCCGTCGGCGCCGAAGCGCGGCTGGGCGCTGCCATCCGCTGCCAGGCCATGGCGCGCCAGGTGCGCCGTCAGCGCCGCTTCGTCGAATGGCTCGATGCGCAGACACAAGTGGTCGAGGTTGCGAGCCTGGGCCGCAGCGGCGGCGCCACCCGGTCGACCGAGCGGGCCGTCGACAGCCACCAGGTCGATCAGCGAGGTGCCGGCGCGCAGGTGCACCAGGCCGAGTTCGTCGCGGCGCCGCGCGACCTCACAGCCGAGCACGTCGACATAAAAGCGCTCGGAGCGCGCCATGTCCTGCACGCGCAGCACGAGGTGGTCAATGTGGTGGACCCGGAACGGAACCATGCAGGCCTCCTGGCGTGGAAGCGATCGTCTAGGCGACCATCATCGCCCATCTCGCAAGAAGACAGCCCGCCGAAGCGCCGATAATGGCCGCTGTTGCCGGGGAGCGTTGCAACGGTGAAGGCCTACAAGGCCCACACCGCCAGGCCCGGCAACGCGCAGGTTCAGCCTGTGCAAGTTGTCGGCGCTCACCTGATGCGCCCCGCCACGGGGCTGCGGGTGAGCCGCAGCGCCGGGCCAGGCCCTTACCCGCCGGACTGCCCATGAACACCGACACGCCCACCACGAATTCGCCCGCCCCGATGCGCCTGTCCGGCCTGGAGCCGGTGACCATCGACACCGGCCACCTGTTCGTCAACATCGGCGAGCGCACCAACGTCACCGGCTCCAAGGCCTTCGCGCGCATGATCCTCGAAGGCCGCTTCGAGGACGCGCTGTCGGTGGCGCGCCAGCAGGTCGAAAATGGCGCCCAGATCATCGACATCAACATGGACGAGGCGATGCTCGACAGCGCCGCGGCGATGGAGCGCTTCCTCAAGCTGATCGCCGGCGAGCCCGAGATCGCACGCGTGCCGATCATGATCGACAGCTCGAAGTGGAGCGTCATCGAAGCCGGGCTGCAGTGCATCCAGGGCAAGGGCATTGTCAATTCGATCTCGATGAAGGAAGGCCAGGCCGAGTTCCGCCGCCAGGCCAATCTGGTGCGCCGCTATGGCGCCGCCGCGGTGGTGATGGCCTTCGACGAAAAAGGCCAGGCCGACACCTCCGCGCGCAAGATCGAGATCTGCGCGCGCGCCTACCGCGTGCTGGTCGATGAGGTCGGTTTTCCGGCCGAAGACATCATCTTCGACCCCAACATCTTCGCCATCGCCACCGGCATCGAGGAGCACGACAACTACGCCGTCGACTTCATCGAGGCCACGCGCTGGATCAAGGCCAACCTGCCCGGCGCCAAGGTCAGCGGCGGCGTCAGCAACGTCAGCTTCAGTTTTCGCGGCAACGATGCCGTGCGCGAAGCCATCCACACCGTGTTCCTGTACCACGCGATCCGCGCCGGCCTGGACATGGGCATCGTCAACGCCGGCATGGTCGGCGTCTACGACGACCTTGAGCCGGTACTGCGAGAGCGCGTCGAAGACGTGTTGCTGAACCGCCGGCCCCGCTACGCCGAAGGCGAGCCCGAACTGAGCGCCGGCGAACGGCTGATCGAGATCGCCGAGTCGGCCAAAGGCATGGCCAAGGACGACAGCGCGCGCCTGGCCTGGCGCGCCGGCGACGTCAACCAGCGCCTGAGCCATGCGCTGGTGCACGGCATCACCGAATTCATCACCGTCGACACCGAGGAAGCCTGGCAGGCGCTGCGCGCCGGCGGCGGGCGCCCGCTGCACGTCATCGAAGGCCCGCTGATGGCCGGCATGAACATCGTCGGCGACCTCTTCGGCCAGGGCAAGATGTTCCTGCCCCAGGTGGTCAAGAGCGCGCGCGTGATGAAGCAGGCCGTGGCCCACCTGATTCCCTACATCGAGGAAGAAAAGCGTCAGCAGGAAGCCGCCGGCCAGGACGTGCGCGCCAAGGGCAAGATCGTGATCGCCACCGTCAAGGGTGACGTGCACGACATCGGCAAGAACATCGTCACGGTCGTGCTTCAGTGCAACAACTTCGAGGTCATCAACATGGGCGTCATGGTGCCCT
>JAUYAJ010000226.1 GCA_030693565.1 Rubrivivax sp. | reverse complement strand
AGCCACTGCGCGCCGGCGCCAGCGTCAACGACATCATGGGCGGCATGTTCGGCGCCATCGGTGCGCTGGCGGCGCTGCAGCAGCGCGGGCGCACCGGCCGCGGCCACAGCGTGCAAAGCGCGCTGTTCGAAAACAACGTCTTCCTGGTGGCGCAGCACATGATGCAGTTCGCCGTCACCGGCCAGCCGGCGGCGCCGATGCCCGCGCGCATCAGCGCCTGGGCGCTCTACGACGTCTTCACCGTCAAGGATGGCGAGCAGATCTTCCTCGCCGCGGTCAGCGACACCCAGTGGGCGCTGCTGTGTGCCGAGTTCGGCTTCGACGACTTGCGCGCCGACAGCCGGCTGACGAGCAACAACGACCGCGTGCGCGCCCGCGACTGGCTGCTGCCGCTGCTGCGCCAGCGCTTCGCTGGCTTCAGCGCGGCCGAACTGCAACGCCGCTTCGAACAAACCGGCCTGCCGTGCGCGCCGATCACACGGCCCGAGGACTTGTTCGACGACCCCCACTTGCGCGCCAGCGGTGGCCTGGCCCCGCTCACCGTGCCCGCCGACGCCAGCATCGCCGGCCGCCGGGTCGACACCCAGGTCCCCTTGCTGCCACTGGCGATCGACGGCCAGCGGCTGCCCCTGCGCCAGCCGCCGCCAGCCATCGGCGCCGACACCTACGCCGTGCTGCAGCGGGTGGGCTACAGCGACGACGCCATCGACGCCTTGCGCGCCGACGGCGTGATCGGCGCGCGGCCCGCGGCGCCCCCCCCAGGCAATCTGAAGCAGTGACCCGGCGCCGGCGCTAGCATGCGCCAGGGTCGCGGTCGGCGGCCGATCGAGGCGGATGCTGGGACTGATGGATTCGACGAACGAACGGCACGGCCTCTTCACCGCGATGCTGCGCACGGCGGCCTTCGACGTCTCGCTGCTGCGCCGTCATCCGCGCCTGCTCGCGGCAGCGCTGATCGCCCTGTGCCTGCCAGCGCTGTATGCGCTGATCTACCTGTCCAGCATGTGGGACCCTGCGTCGCACACCGACGCCATGACGGTCGCCCTGGTCAATCAGGATCAAGGTGTCGAGTTCCAATCCCAGCGCATCGAGCTCGGAGCCCAGATCGTCACCGCCTTGCGTGTCCAGCCCGCGTTCGGCTATCGCGACATGGGCGACGCCGAGTCGGCCCGCCAGGCGGTGCGCAGCGGCGCAGTCGCCTTCGCCATCCTGATCCCACGCGACTTCAGCCGCCTGGCGGTGCCGGGCGAGCGCGCCGGCGCGGGCACGCTGGAAATCTACATTTCGGAAGGCAACAACTACGCTGGCGCCGGCTTCGCGCGCAGCTTTGCGCCGGTGCTGGCGCGGCGCGCCAATCAGGCCCTGAACCAGCAGCGCTGGGCTGTCGTGCTGGAAGCGGCAGCCAGTTCTGCCGGCGGCGTCGACGAGCTGCGCAAAGGCGTGCAGGTGATTCTTCAGCATGCCGCTGAACTGTCGACCGGACTGGACCGCGCCCAGGCCGGCGCCGGCGCGCTGGCCGAGAGTTCGCGCCAGCTTGCCGCTGGCAGCGACAAGCTGCGCGCCGGCCTGCAAGCGCTGGATCCCGGCGGGCAGCAACTCGTTGCCGGCATGCGGCAAACCCGCGACCAGCTGCAGGCGTTGGCGGCGCGCCAGCCGGCCGCGGCTGACCTGCGAGCCTTGCGCAGCGGCAGCCGCGACCTGGTCAGCGGCCAGCTCGAGCTCGGGCGCTCGCTGCGCCAGCTCGGCGACGGCGCGACCCAGTTGCGCGACGGCAGCCTGCGCCTGGCCGAAGAAGGCGAACAAGCGCCTTTCGTCGGCGACAGCATTGCCAGTGCGGCCCGCCAGCTGGCAAGCGGCGCCGAGTTGCTGGGCCAGGGAATCGGCGACGCCGCCCGCGGCTCCGACCGCCTGGGCGACGGCGCGACCCGGCTGGTGACCGGCGTCGACGGCCTGACCCGCGGC
>JAUYAJ010000221.1 GCA_030693565.1 Rubrivivax sp. | reverse complement strand
CGCTGGGCGTAGTCCCGCAGGCATTGCTCCGCAGCCAGCTTGCTGCGACCGTAGGCGTTGTCCAGGACGGCCTGGGTGGACGACGTAAAGACGATGGGCACGGCGCGCCCGGACGCATCCAGCGCCTTGACCAGTGATGCGGTGAATCCCGCATTGGTTCGCGCGAAATCGGCTTCCTCGGGCGGCCGGTTGGCGCCAGCCAGGTGAAAAACGAAGTCGGCGGCGGCGGCTGCATCACGCAGCCTCTGCAGCGTGCTGTCGCGAGTGATCAGGTCCAGCGTGTCGTGGCCGAGTTCACGCAGCCTGACCTGCAGATTGGCGCCCAGGAATCCGGCCGCGCCGGTGATCAGAATGCGCATAACAAGCAGGCTCCGTAAGTGGGGTCGTCAGTCCTGCGCAACGGCAGATTCGCCACGCAGGATGCGCTGGACGAAGTCGAGTTTGCGCAGCATTGCCACCATCGCCGGCTGATCCAGGCGATCGGTGTTGTGCGAGTTGTAGTCAGCGCTGACGCTGATCGCCTGCTCGCCTTCGTCGATGAATTTGGCGTAGTTCAGATCGCGGGCGTCGGCAGGGACACGGTAGTAGGCGCCCAGGTCGTTGGCGCAGGCCATCTCTTCGCGGCTGAGCAAGGCTTCGTACAGTTTCTCGCCATGACGGGTGCCGATGATGTTGACCGGGTGCAGTGGCTTGCCCATGACTTCGAGCATGGCCTGGGCCAGCACGCCCACCGTGGCCGCTGGGGCCTTTTGCACAAAGATGTCGCCGTTGCTGCCGTGGGCGAAGGCATAGAGGACCAGTTCGACGGCATCTTCCAGCGTCATCATGAACCTGGTCATGGCCGGGTCGGTGATCGTGATTGGCTTGCCGGCCAGCACCTGCTCGGCAAAGAGCGGAATCACCGAGCCGCGCGAGGCCATCACATTGCCGTAGCGCGTGCCGCAAATCGTCGTCGCGCTGCCCGCCAGGTTGCGCGATTGCGCCACCATCACCTTCTCCATCATGGCTTTGGAGATTCCCATGGCATTGATCGGGTAGACGGCCTTGTCGGTGGACAGGCAAATGACGCGCTGCACCCCGGCAGCCACCGCCGCATCGAGCACGTTCTCGGTGCCCAGCACGTTGGTGCGGACCGCCTGCATCGGGTGGAACTCGCAGGAAGGCACCTGCTTGAGCGCCGCGGCATGGAAGACAAAGTCGGCGCCGCGCATGACGACGGCGACGCTGCGCGCGTCGCGCACATCGCCGAGATAGAACTTGAGCTTGGGGTCGCGGTAGACCTTGCGCATGTCGTCCTGCTTTTTCTCGTCGCGGCTGAAGACGCGAATCTCGAGCAGGTCGGACTGCAAGAATCGGCGGAGAACGGCATTGCCGAAGCTACCGGTGCCGCCCGTGAGCAGGAGTGTTTTGTTCTGAAACATGAGAGATCGTGTGCGGACTGTACGTGCAGGAAGTTTAGGGCAACGCTGATCAAGTCCACCGCTGGCACGGCTCCTGCGTTGAGTCGAGCATGAAGCAACAGACCCTTGCCGTGGCCGCTGACGACAACGCGCAGTACGAGCAGTACCGCCGCCCGACGAAGCGCGATGTGTTTCTCGCGACTATGGGGCAGATCGTTCCATGGACTGCGCTGTGCGCGGTGATCGAGCCCCATTACCCGAAGGCTGGCAACGGTCGCCCGCCGGTGGGCCTGGAGCGCATGCTGCGGATGTACTTCGTGCAGCACTGGTTCAACCTGGCCGATGCGGCTTGCGAAGACGCGCTGCTGGACAGCGTGGCGCTGCGTCGGTTTGTGGGCATCGACCTGGGCCGCGAGCGGGTGCCCGACGCGACCACGCTGTTGAAGTTCCGCCGCTTGCTGGAGAAGCACAAGCTGGGCGAGGCCCTGTTCGCCAAGGTCGGCGAGGTTCTTCAGGCCCAGGGGCTGAAGGTCGGTACCGGCACGATCGTGGACGCCACGATCATCGGCGCGCCCAGTTCCACCAAGAACGCCCAGAAGAAGCGCGACCCGGAGATGCACCAGACCCGCAAGGGCCAGCAGTGGTACTTCGGTATGAAGCTGCACATCGGCGTGGACAGCAAGACGGGGCTGGCACACAGCGCGGTGGTAACCGCGGCCAACGTGCACGACAAGCACCCGCTGCCGCAGTTGCTGCACGGCCAGGAAGAACAGTTCTATGGCGACTGCGCCTATGCCTCGCAGACTGAGCAGATCCGCTCGAAGGCACCGAAGGCCAAGGACCTGAGCAACCAGCGGGTGCGCAAGGGCAGCGTCACCGAGGAACTCGAGCGCTTGGTCAACCGTGCCAAGTCCCGGGTACGAGCGCGTGTCGAGCACGTCTTCGGCGTCGTCAAGCGGCTGTGGGGATTCGACAAGGGTAAGCGTCTAGGCGAGGCACCTTGAATGGCGCAGGCGTGACGCCAATGATCGTGTCCATCAAGCAGATAGGTGGACACGATGGCAGCGGAGAGAGTCGTCTTGCGCCGGCGGCACAGTGCGGAGTTGAAGACGCTGGTCCTGGAGCAGTGCGCGGCGCCTGGGGCATCTGTAGCCAAGGTGGCGATGTCGCATGGCGTGAACGCGAACATTGTGCACGGTTGGCGCAAGCTCGCACGCGAGCGCGAAGGCGCCGCCATGTCGCCACCAAGTCCCACGACCTTGCCCGCCAAGACGGCTGCGAGCGTGCCGCAGTTCGTGCCGCAGTTTTTGCCGGTGTCCATGGCGCAGACAACGTCGCCGCCAGCGCCCGTCGACATCCAGATCGATCTGCGTCGCGGCGCGACCGCCATGAAGATCACCTGGCCGATCGCGGCGGCTGCCGAGTGCGCGGCCTGGATGCGCGAGTTGCTGCGGTGATCCGCATCGACGCGCTGTGGCTTGCGGTCGAGCCTATGGACATGCGCGCCGGCACCGAGCGACTGCTGGCCAGCGTCGTGCAGGTGTTCGGCCAGGCCCAGGCACACCACGGCTACCTGTTCGCCAACGCGCGCGCCACCCGCATCAAGCTGCTCGTACACGACGGCTTCGGCGTGTGGTGCGCGGCGCGACGACTGAACGCCGGGCGCTTCGCATGGCCGCGGGAGGTGGGCGCCGCAACGTCGCCGATGACCTTGACGCAGCAGCAGTTCGACGCTCTGGTGCTGGGTCTGCCGTGGCAGCGGTTGACGCAAATGCAGGTCATCACGCGCATGTGATCCTGTGCGTGATAACAGTGGCTGCATTCGACACTGCACGGTCCGCACAGAGCAATTGGCGCATGTCCGAATAGCCTGGGCGCGGCGGTCTGGGCACACTGTGCACATGCTCGATGTGCGCGACTTCAAAGCCCAAGACCTGCACGGTCTGAGCCCCGAAGCCTTAGCCGCCGTAGCCGAGAAAATGTTGGCTCACATCGGCGAGCAGAGCAAGCGCATCGACTCGCAGGCCCAGGCCATCAAGTGGCG
>JAUYAJ010000204.1 GCA_030693565.1 Rubrivivax sp. | reverse complement strand
TGGGCAGCCGGCCGGTCTGCACGAGCTGAGCCTCGCCGATGCCCAGCTCCTCGAAGCCGGCTTGCAGGCCGCGGTTGTTCAGCAAGGCGATCTGCACCGCGTCGTCGGCGCTGAGCGGGCGCGCCAGCATTTCGCTGACACGTTCGGCGATCAGGCTGCGGTCGGCCTCGCTGCGCGCCCAGCGCAAGTCCTTGCCAAGCTGTTCTCTGGCGGTTTTCTCGACTGGCGCGAAACCGCCGTCGATGCTGAAGCTGGCGCAGCCGCCGAGCACGGCGGTGGCGGTCAGCAGCACCAGCGCTGCGATGCGGCGTGCTGGCGATGGGGTGGAGGTGGGATGGTTCATCGCGGCGCCTCAGTGTTTGTGGCCAGCTGGGGCGGCCGGCGCAGGCGCCGGGCGAACCGGCGTTGAGCGCACGCTGGCCGGCGCGGCGCTGGCGGCCGGCTCGGGCGCGGCGGCTTCGCGGGCATAGGCACGCCAGCCACCGATGCGCTGCACGGCGTCGTTGGCTTCACGCCAGGGCAGCAGCCGGGTTTCGTCGTGGCGGCGGTAGCTGGTCAGTGACGAGCGGTGCTGGGCCGCGGGCACGCTGGCCTGGGGGTCGAGCGGGTCGGCTTGCGTTGGCTTGACGACCTGGGCGGTGGCGCCGGCGCAGGTCAGCGTGGCCAAGGCCAGCCAGTGGCGCCAATGGAATCGGTTCATGGTGTGCTCGCGGGAGAAATCCGGGGCCGCGGCTGCCTGGGCAGCACGGTGGAACGGGCGCGCCGGCGACGTGCCGGGCACGCCGCTGGGGCTTCAGCCGAGCGGGCTGCGTGGCGGGCGTTCGAGCCCGCTGCCCACATGACCGAGCATGTGGGTGGCCGCCCAGGCGATGGCGCCGGCGGCAGGTTCATGCGCCGGCAGGCGCAGCAAGGCGGTGGGTAGCAGCACGCCGGCCGAACAGGCGGCGCAGGCGCTGCAGTCGTGGTTGCCTGGGCCCGCGGTGTTGGCCGGATCGGCGCCCGCGGCGGCGTCGCCAAGGCCATGAGCGGCATGGTCGCTGGCCGTGGCAGCAGTCGGCTCTCCCTGCGGGCCGCAGTACACCATCACCGCACTGGCCCAGCCTTGCACCGGCAAAGCCAGCACCAGGGTGCAGACGATGAAGGTGCGCAGCAGCCAGGACATGGCCGGCACTGTAACGCAAGCCGGCGCGTGCCGAGACTGCCGGCGCCGTCAAGGCTCCGGACTTGATGGGACATTCGGCACGCAGCGGCGATGCGCTGCGCGCATCGGCCGGCGGACCAGAGGCTTTGTGCACGCCGTCGGCGCGGGGACGACCGCCGCCGACACACCGAGCAGGCGCTGGCGCGCGCGGCCGCCAGCCGCCACCGGAGCGACTTCCTCGCCAGCACCCGCGACGAGCTGCGCACGCCGCTGAACGCCTTCGTCGGCGGCCTGACCGCGCGCGCCTTGTCGCAGGACCGCGACGACTGCCTGAAAGCGGGCATGCAGGCGGCGCGGCTCAAGCCTTTCTCGCCCACCGAGCTGTGGGCCTGCATTCACGAGGGCGTGGCCGGCGCCTGAATCAGCTGGCGCTGCGCTCGGCTTCGAGCGAACGCAGCGCCACCCCCATGTCGCGCCAGCGCGCCGGGTGGCAGGTGAAGAGCAGCACCTGGTGGCGCTGGGCGGCGTCGAACAGCACGCGCTTCATCTGCGCCAGCCGGGCTTCGTCGCTGTGCACCAGGGTGTCGTCCAGGATCAGCAGCGTCGGCCGGCCGGCGGCCTGCAGCAGGTCGGCATAGGCCAGCCGGCTGATCACACCCATCTGCTCCTGGGCGCCAAAGCTCAGGGTGTCGAAGGGGCTGGCCGCGGCGCCAGCGGCGCCGGGCCGGGTCAGGGCGCCAGGCGCCAGGTCTTCTTCGACCGCCAGCCGGCTGCCGGGCAGCAGCAGTTGCAGGTAGCGGTCCAGGTGTTGCTGCAGCGGCGCCTGCAGCCGGCGCGTCAGCGCCTGGCGGCCGGCTTCGAGCTTGGTCTCCAGCAGGTCGAGCCCGTCGGCGCGGCGCTGCAGTTCGTCGCGCCGGCGCTGCGCCTGCGCCAGCGCGCCCTGGGCGCTGGCCAAGGTTTCGTCCAGCCCTTGCGCACCGGCCGCGGCCAGCGTGGCTTCGAGCTGGACGATCTGGCGATCGCGTGCGCGCTGCTCGTTGTCGGCCGCGTCGGCGCTGCGGCGCAGCCGTTCGACGTCCTGGCGCAGGATCTCCGGCCGCGCCGCGGCGATGCGTGCTTCGAGCGATTCCAGCGCCGCCTTGAGCGCGCTTTCTTCGCCCAGGCCTTCGGCCAGCGCC
>JAUYAJ010000196.1 GCA_030693565.1 Rubrivivax sp. | reverse complement strand
GATCAAGCCGTGGTGCTTGAGGTTCTTGTCGACGTAGAGCGTGTTCAGGAACTTGGAATCGAAGCCGGTGAGCAGCATGTCCACCACGATGGTGATGTCGATCTTTTGCGCCGGGGGGTAGTCGGCATTCGGCCACTGCTGGTCTTTGATGCGCTTTTGCACGTCCTGGTAGTACAGGTCGAAGTCGCTCAAGCGGTGGTTGCTGCCGTAGCGGGCGTTGTAGTCGGCCACGATGGCTGCAAGCGCCTGCTTCTTCTTCTCGGGCTCGACCTTGTTGTCTTCCTGCTCTTGCAGCAGGTCACTCGAAAGCTGCGTGATGTCCTTCCTGGCTTCTTCGTTCTCCGCGAGCTCGGCGGGCGGTGAGAAGACGCAGGCAATGTTCAACGTTTTGAAGTCAGGGTCGGCGGCCTGCATCGAAGCCTGCACCGTTTTGAACAGCGCGTGGTATTCGATGGCGTCATTGATGGACGCGGTGGCGAGGAGGGCATTGAAGCGGCGTCCGCCGGTGGCTGCATCGTGCTTGGACAGAATTTCGCTGACGATGGCCGCCTTGGGAAAGGGAGGTTTGGGTCCATCATCTTTGGGCGTTCCCTTGTCAGCTCGCTTCGACTCTTTCTTGCTATTGGGTTTCGGCTTGAAGAAGTCGATGTGGAAGCGCAGGACGTTCCCGTCCTCGATGGCGTGGGTGATGGTGTAGGCGTGCAGCTGCTTCTGGAAAAGGTCCGCCGTGGTGCGCATGGAGGCCTGGGTGTCCTCGATCTTCTGCAAGCTGGCATTGGCCTCGAAGATGGGCGTGCCGGTGAAGCCGAACAGCTGCGACTTGGGAAAGAACGCTTTGATGGACTTGTGGTTCTCGCCAAACTGCGAGCGGTGGCATTCATCGAAGATGAAGACCATGCGTTTGTCCTGCAGCGCTTCTAGCTGCTCCTTGTAGGTGGCCTGGCCGCTTTTGCTGCGCTGCTTGTTGCGCTTGCTGTTTTCGTCCAGCGCCAGGCCCAGCTTCTGGATGGTGGTGACGATGACCTTGTCGGCGTAGCCCTCAGAAAGCAGGCGGCGCACGAGGGCGGCGGTGTTGGTGTTTTCTTCGACGCAGCCTTCCTGGAACTTGTTGAATTCCTCCCGCGTCTGGCGGTCGAGGTCTTTGCGGTCCACCACGAACACACACTTGTGGATGTGGTCGTCTTCCTTCAGCAGCGTAGAGGCCTTGAATGAGGTGAGCGTCTTGCCGCTGCCGGTGGTGTGCCAGACGTAGCCGTTGCCGTTGTCTTCGGCGATGCACTGCACGATGTGCTGCACGGCATAGACCTGGTAGGGCCGCATGATCATGAGCTTTTGCTCACCCGCCAGCAGCACCATGTAGCGGCTGATGGTGCGGCCCAGGTCGCACTTCTTCAGGAAGGCTTCAGCGAACTCGTCGAGCTGGGTGATCTTGCGGTTCCCCTCGTCCGCGAATTCATAGATGGGCAGAAAGCGCTCTTCGGCGTTGAAGGCGAAGTGGCGGGCGTTGTTGTTGGCGAAGTAGTAGCTGCGGTCGCGGTTGCTGACGATGAACAGCTGCATGAAGCAGAGCAGCGTCTTGGTGTAGCCGTTGCCGGGGTCGTGCTTGTATTCGACGATCTGCTCCATCGCCCGGCGCGGGTTCACGCCCAGGGTCTTCAGCTCGATCTGCACACAGGGCACGCCGTTGATGAGGATGAGAACGTCGTAGCGCCGGTGGCTGTTGTCGGTGTTGATGCGCAGCTGGTGGACGACCTCGAAGTGGTTCTTGCACCAGTCCTTGATGTTGACCAGCGTGTAGTTCAGCGGCGTGCCGTCGTCGCGGGTGAAGGCATTGATGCCGCGCAGGGTCTTGGCAGCGGTGTAGACATCCGCGGTGACGATTTCATCCAGCAGCCTGGCGAACTCGGCTTCGGTCAGCTTGACCCGGTTGAGAGCCTCGAACTTCTCGCGGAAGTTCTTTTCCAGTGCGGCACGGTCGCGGATGTCGTCGCGATATTCGTACTTCAGGTTCTGAAGCCTGCCAATGAAGCCGTATTCGATGTGCTCTTCCTTGACGACGAGGCTCGGTGCTCCGGGCGGCAGGTCGTAGGTGGACTTGGATGGAGGCATGGGAGGAACGGGCGTTGTCTCGGCTAGTAGAGGCTAACTTGAGCTGGCTGCTCTCGCGGACTTTAGCTGCGCATTCGGGCCGACATCCATCCGATGGCGAGGCCATCCAGCCGCGATGCGCGTCAACGGCCGCTTGCCGGCAGGCTGGCCCGCATGCTGGGTGTCAGATGTGGCTCGTGAAGAGACCCTCGACTTGCCGCCCGACAGCAGGCGCCCGGTCTCGCAAGTGAACATGGCGCAGGTCGTAGATGGAGTACAGAACAGAGCGCAGAGCGGCGCACCACACTGGCCGGTCTAGGCTGCGGCCGGCAGCGCCAGCAACACCCGCGTGCCGTCGCCAACCCGGCTCGTCACCTTGAGCCGGCCCTGGTGCAGTTCGGCGATGCGGCGCACGATCGCCAGCCCCAGGCCTTTGCCGCCTTCGCCGGTGGCCGGCGCGGTGCGCTCGCGGCCTTGGTAGAGGCGGGCGAACAGGTGTTCGAGGTCGGTGGCGGCGATGCCGGCGCCGCTGTCGGTCACCGTCACCTGCACCTGGCCGCCCTGCTGCGCCGCGGCCAGCGTGATGCGGCCACCGGCGGGGGTGAACTTGAGCGCGTTGTCGACCAGGTTGGCCACCGCGCGCTCGAAGAGCTCGATGTCGACCGCCGCCAGCGCCGGCGCGCCGGCTTCGCAGTGCAGCGCCACGCCTTGTTTGGCGGCGCGCTCGGCAAAGCGCAGCGCGATGTCGTCGAGCACCTCGCCAACGTCGAGCAAGGTCGGGTGCAGCTTGAACTCGGGCTCGTCGAGCAAGGCCAGGTCACCGAGCGAGCGCACCAGCTGGGCGGCGTTGCGGCTGTTGCGCAGCGCCACTTCGATCAGCCGGCGGTCGTCGGCCAGCCCGGCGTCGGCGCTCCAGCGCCGCTCCAGCGTTTCCAGGCAGGCCACGGTGGCGGTCAGCGGCGTGCGCAGGTCGTGCGACAGGTTGCTGACGCCTTCGCGGCGGAAATGGTCGAGCTGGCGCAGCGTGTCCCACTGCGCCCGCAGCCGCGCCAGCAAGTCGCGAAAGCCGCCGCGCAGCTGCGCAAATTCGTCGCCTCCGGCGGCGGGCGGGTGGATCGCTGGCGCGATGCCGGTCGCCGGGCCGAAGCCGTCGCGCGAAGCCGCCGCCACCTCGTCGCTGAGCACACGCAGCGGCCGCGTCACGCCGGCGACGATCCAGGCCGCCAGCGCGCTGGCCAGCACGATGACCGCCGCCACCGCCGCCAGCGCCGGCCCGGCCAGCTGGCTGCGAAACAGCGCCAGCCGGCCACCGGGCCGCGACGGCTGCTGCGCCACCAGGTAGAGATAGCCCGCCACCGGCTCGGCAGCGCGAATCAGCGGCCGCTGCAGCGCCCGCGCCGCCACCACGGCGCCGGCGTTCATGTGCTCGGGGTCGTCGCCCATCACATACGGCATCTGGCGCGGGCCCGTGGCCGCCTGCGCCGCTTCGCGCACCGGCGCCAGCGCGACCTTGAAGTCCGGCGCCAGCTGCGCCCGCCCGGTGCTGGCCAGCACGCGGCCGTCGGCGGCCAGCAGGTAGAGCTGGGTGTCGGCCTCGAACAGCAACAGGCTCTTGAGGAAGGCGGTGAACTCGGCCGGGTTGCGGTCGTGCAGGTCGAGCACGTCGTCGTACATCGCCACCACGCGGCCGAGGAAGACGTTGGCGCGCTCGTACGTGCTCTCGTGCTCGAAGCGCTGGAAGGCCAGCGCCACGGTCAGGATGACGCCCAGCGCGCTCAGCACACCAGTGGCCAGGATGGTCAGCGCGATGCGCAGCCGCACCGTCATGGCGGGGCGTCGCGCATCTTGTAGCCGGCGCCGCGCACGGTGAGGATGAAGCGCGGGCGCATCGGGTCGGCTTCGAGCTTGGCGCGCAAGCGGTTGATGTGAGTGGTGACGGTGTGCTCGTAGCCGTCGTGGCTGTAGCCCCAGACAGCGCCCAGCAACTGGGCGCGCGAAAACACATGGCCCGGATGCTGGGCGAAGTGCAGCAGCAGGTCGAATTCGAGCGCGGTGAAGTCGAGCAAGTCGCCGCCCACCCGCACCTGGCGTTTGGCGGGCAGGATCTCAAGTTCGCCGTTGCGCAGCGCGGTCGCCGCCGGCGCCGTATGCGCCGCGCGCAGCAAGTCGGCGCGGCGCAGCAGCGCTTTCACCCGTGCCAGCAGTTCGGCCATCGAGAACGGCTTGGTCAGGTAGTCGTCGGCGCCGAGCTCCAGGCCGAGCACGCGGTCGAGTTCGGTCGACTTGGCGGTGAGCATCAGGATCGGCGTGCTGCGGCCGCGGCCGCGCAGCGCCTTGCAGACCTCGAGCCCGTCCAGCCCCGGCATCATCAAGTCGAGCACCAGCAGATCGCTGGCCTGCTCTTGTTCGTGCGCCAGCGCGGCGCGGCCGTCGGCATGCGCCGCCACCTCGTAGCCGGCGTGCTGCAGGTTGAGCACCAGAAGGTCACGGATGTCGGCCTGGTCTTCGGCGACGAGGATGCGGGCTGTCATGGACCGTAGTCTGCACCGGGCGCGGCGTTCTTACATCGATGTGACCTGGCTGTGATGTTTGGTGAGGCTGGCGCGAGGTCGCGTCGCCACAGTGGATGCAACGCCACCGACGGAGCCCGCCATGACCGCAGCCGCCCTTGCCCCCGCCCTCCCGAACGCCGCCCTGGCCGTCGGCTGGCCAGCCCTGACGGCGCAGCGCGACTACCTGGTGGGCTTCGCGCGCCGGCGCCTGCTCGACCCCCGCCTGGCCGAGGACCTGGTGCACGACGTCTTCGAAGCCGTCATCAGCGGCCGCGCCGCCTTCGCCGGCCGCTCGGCGCTGCGCTCGTGGCTGGTCGCCATCCTCAAGCACAAGATCGTCGATCTGGTGCGCGGGCGCAGCGGCCACGACAGCCTGGACAACGACAGCGGGCCCTCGCAGTGGCTGGAATGCCCGCAGGCCCGGCCCGACGAACATGCCGAGCAGCGCGAGCGGCTGCAACAGACGCTGGCGCGCGTGGCCACCCTGCCCGCCGGCCTGCGCGACGCGCTCGAGCTGCGGCTGCTGCAAGACCGCAGCACCGAAGACGTCTGCCGCCGGCTGGCGATCAGCCCGGACAACCTCTTCGTGCGCCTGCACCGGGCGCGCCGCCAATTGCTGTCCTGAAGCCGGCGCTGGCGCCGATGGCCGGCTCCAGTTTCAAGCCCAAGCGCCGAAACAGTCACTGATGCGCGCAAATTCGACTTCGCTGGCCAGACCGGGATTGCACCCCGGCGGGGGCTTGCCATGTTGAAGGCCGGCGCAGTCGCTCTGACCGTGCAACGCCACCTGGCGGGCGTGCAGCGCGACCTCGCCAGCACGGCAGCGCGGCTGTCGTCGGGGCTGCGCATCCAAGGCGCCCGCGACGACGCCGCCGGGCTGGCGATCGCCGAACGCATGCAGTCGCAGCTGCGCGGCGCCACGGTGGCAATCCGCAACGGCCAGGACGCCGTCTCGCTGCTGCAGACTGCCGACGGCGCGCTCGGCCACGTCGGCGAGCTGCTGCAGCGCATGCGCGAGCTCGCGGTGCAGGCGGCCAGCGGCGCCCACAGCGCCGGCGACCGCGCCTTGCTGCAAGCCGAAGCCGGCCAGTTGGTGCAAGAAGTCGACCGCATCGCAGCACAAACGCGCTTCAACGGCAGCGCGCTCTTCGACGGCTCGTTCAAGGGTGCGAAGTGGCAGCTCGGCGCCAACGCCGGCGACATGCTCGCCGTCGGCCCGATGATCGACGCCCGCGCCCACCGGCTGCCCACCAACGGCATCGCGTTCTCGGTCAACGACGGCATCGACGCCAGCACCGGCTTGCTGGCCGGCGATGGTGCGATGCCGCGCGACGCCCTGGCGGCGATCGCCGGCGGGCTGACCGTCAACGACGCCGACGGCCAGGCCATCGACCTGGGCAAGATCGGCGTTGCCACCACCGGCGCGCAGCGGCTGAGCCAGATCGTTGGCGCCATCAACCGCCAGAGTGGGCTGACCGGCATCTCGGCAACGCTGGGCCCGGGTTCGGTCAGCGGCCAGTACAAGATGACCCTGGTGGCCAACCGCGACATCAGCGCCGCCGACTTCGGCGGTTTCGGCGCCGCCTCCACCGGCATCGACAGCGGCAGCATCGCCAGCGGCCCGGTGCAGGCCGAGCCGATCGACGAGATCGACTTGTCGACCCTCACCGGCGCCCGCCAGGCGCTGTGGCGCTACGACCGCGCCATCGACCAGGTGACCCAGGCCCGCGGCCAGCTCGGCGCGCTGCAGACCCGCGTCGAAGCCATGACCGACAGCCTGCGCAGCAGCGCCGACCTGCAGCAAGGCGCGCGCGCCCGCGTCGTCGACGCCGACTTCGCCGCCGAGACCGCCCAGCGGCTGCGCGCCAGCCTGCTCCAGCAAGCCGGCATGGCGATGGTGGCGCAGGCCAATGTGCAGCCGCGCGAAGTGCTGCAGCTGCTGCGCTTCGCGTCCTGGCGCGGGGTCTGATCAGATCGCCAGCGGGTCGACGTCAACCGCCCAGCGCAGCACGCCTTTGTGGGCCGCGCGCAGCGGCTGCAGCGCCGGCAGCCAGGCCGCCAACAGGCGTTGCAAGGCGACCCGCGAGGGCGACTCGACCAGCATCTGCAGGCGCTCGACGTCGGCCACCCGCGACACCGTCGGCGGCACCGCCGGGTAGAAGGTCACCGCGTCGGCGCCGGGCAGCGCGGCCGCCAGCGCCGCCGCGTCCCGCAGGAAGGCCAGCGCATCGGCGCTCTGGCG
>JAUYAJ010000195.1 GCA_030693565.1 Rubrivivax sp. | reverse complement strand
TCTCCCACGTTCATCCCCCCTATGCGACGGCCTACTCGAACGTGGTGGAGAGGCTCCCCATGGTCACGGTTTCGGCCCAGGCCGTCCTGAAGGAGGTGCCCCGCATCGAAAGCGCGATGTCAGGTTCGACAGAACTCTACGAGTATGTCAAGGCGGGTCTCCTGAAATACCCTGCCGCCCGGGTCCTTCTGATGCAGGAACACGGCATTCTGGCAATAGCGCCGGATCTCAAAACCTCTTTCTATCTCTCGGATCTGACTGAAGACACGGCTAAAATCGCCTTTATCGCCAGCCAGATCAAAATCCGCTAAGGAGGGACGACCATCATGACAGCATCAACGCAAGCAAAAAGCCTCTCCATTCCCAAGACCATGAAGGCCTGGGTCCTCGACGATCCCGAACAGCTTCGGCTCACGGAAAAGCCCGTCCCGGAACCGGGTCCAGCCGAGGTTCTGGTGAGGATCGACGCGGTTTCGATATGCGGGACCGACGTAGAAATCATCACGAAAGGACTGCCCGCCATTGTCCGGGGCGGCCCCCCCTTCAACAAGAATTTCACGCCGGGCCATGAATACATGGGCACCATCGTCAAGCTTGGGGCGGGCGTGGACGAGTACAAGATCGGGGATCGCGTCGCCGTCGAGATACACGCCGGCTGCGGACGCTGTGAGAGATGCCGCATGGGGATGTACACATCCTGCCTCAATTACGGCCAGAATTACGGTGATCACCAGAAAGGGCACAGGGCAAACGGTTTCACGACCGACGGCGGCTTCGCCCAGTACGCGGTCAACCACATCAACACGCTGGCCCATGTGCCGGCCGACATGAGCGACGAAGAGGCGACGCTGATCGTCACCGCCGGCACCGCGATGTACGCGCTCGACGTCACCGCCGGCCTGGTCGCCGGCCAATCGGTGGTGGTGATGGGCCCGGGCCCGATCGGCTTGATGACGGTGGCGGTGGCCAAGGCGCTGGGCGCTGGCGAGGTCATCCTCACCGGCACGCGCGACAACCGGCTGGAGATGGGCCTCAAGCTCGGCGCCGACCATGTGATCAACGTCACCAAGGAAGACGCCGTTGCCAAGGTGCGCGAGTACACGCAAGGCGGCGCGCACTACGTCATCGAATGCTCGGGCGCGCCCAACGCCGTCAACGACGCCGCCAACATGCTGCGTCGCGGCGGCCGCATCTGCCTGGCGGCCTTCCCCGGCGAGCCGGTGCCGATCGACGTTGCCAACCTGGTGCGCAACAACATCTACTTGTTCGGCATCCGCGGCGAAGGCCGCAGCGGCACCCACCGCGCGGCGTCGCTGATGGCGCAGAAACGCTTCAACGCCAAGCTGATCCACACCCACACCTTCCCGCTCGAAGAAGTGCCGACGGCGGTGCGCTATGCCCGCGAGCGCATCGACGACGCCATCAAGGTCGTGGTCAAGATGAACTGAAGCGTGGCTGCGGTCGCGGGCGTCAAGGCACTGGAGGAGACATGGACAATTTCTCGATCTACAAGTACATGAAACTGGGGATCATCCACTTCAAGGCCTACCCCGAGGCCACGACCGGCGAAGGCCCGATCGTCGAGACGCTGCGCAAGCTCGTCGAAGACGATTTCTGGACCGCCATCGAAGTCGGCTGGATGAAGGACCCCAAGGTCCGCCACGAGGCGCGCAAGCTGCTCGAGACCTCGCACATGGAGGTCTGCTACGCCAACCAGCCGCGCATGTTCACCGGCAAGTTCGATCTGAACTCCTTCGACCCGGTCGAGCGCAAGAAAGCCATTTCGGCGATGAAGGTCGGCGTTGACGAGGCCTTCCAGCTCGGCGCCACCAGCATGCGTGTGTTCTCGGGCAAGTACCCGGGCGAGGAACGCAAGGAAGAAGCCAAGAAGCTGCTCGTCGATTCGCTGCAGCAAGTCTGCCGCTACACCAACGAGCAAGGGCCGATGGACATCTTCATGAAGGTGTTCGACCACGACATCGACAAGTGCTTCCTCATCGGCCGCTTCCAGGACGCCGCCGACGTGACGGCGGTGATGCACGCCGACTTCAAGAACTTCGGCGTGCTCGCCGACTTGTCGCACTTCCCGCTGCTGCGTGAAACGCCCGAAGAGGCGATCCCGCTGGTGATGCAGTACCCGATGCACTTCCACATCGGTTCGTGCGCTTTCCGCGACCGCAAGCATCCGGGTTACGGTGACTTGCAGCCGCGCTTTGGCATGCCCGGCGGCGAGATCGACACGCCCCAGGTGCGCGACTATTTCCGCCTGCTGCTCGACCTCAAGCTGCTGAACCCTGAAAAACGCCCGGTGCTCAGCGCCGAAGTGCGCCCGCTGCTGGCCGAAGAGACCTCCGAGGTCATCCTGGCCAACACCAAACGGGTGATCAAGGAAGCCTGGGCCATGGTGTGATGGGCGTCCCCCTGCGCCGGCGCGATGGAGAACTGATTTGCTGAGCTACGACCATTACCTGAGCCCGACCACGCTGGACAAAGCCTTCGATGCCCTCGAAGGCCTGCCCGGCGCGCGCATCGTGGCCGGGGCCACCGACTTGCTGCCCTGGGCCCGTGACGGCCGCGCTGGCGACGTCCACCTGCCCGGCCTGGTCGACGTCAGCAAGATCCCCGAACTGCAAGGCCTGAGCCTGGCGCAAGGCCGCATTCGCATGGGCGCGGCGACGCCGATCGCGGCCTTCCAGAACGCGCCGCTGCTGCAGCGCCAGGCGCCGGTGCTGGGGCGCTGCGCGGTCTGGTTCGCCGACAACCAGATCCGCGAGCAGGCCACCGTCGGCGGCAACCTGGTCAACGCGTCGCCGGCCGGCGACGCCATGCCGGCGCTGCTGGCGATGAACACCCACGCCGTGCTGGCACGCCGCGAAGCCGGCTTGATCCGCGAGCGCAGCGTGCCGCTGTCCGAATTCATGACCGGGCCGAGCACGACCGTGCTGCAGGCCGGCGAGATCCTGACCCGGCTCGAACTCGACGCCTTGCCCGAGCACGGCGGCGCTTTCGAGAAAGTCGGCCACCGGCGCTCGCTGGTCATCGCCACCGTCTGCATCGCCGCCGTCGTCAAGCTCGACGCGGCCAAGCGCCGCATCGACGACGTGCGCGTCGCCATCGGCGCCGTCGGCCCGGTGCCCGAGCGGCTCGCCGATGTCGAAGACCTGCTGACCGGCCAGCCGGCGACGGCGCGTGCGCTGCGCGACGCCGCGCTGCGCGTCGTCGACCGCGTGCGCTCGCGCAGCCGCCAGCAATACCGGCGCGAAGTGCTGGTCAATTTCGTCGAACGTGGCCTGGCATCGGCGATCGCCGCCGCCGGGCTGAGCATCGACCGCCTGCCCAAGGAGTCCAGCCATGTCTGAGCGCTGCCCCGTGCCCGCCGACGGCGTGCATGCCACCACCGAAGTCACGGCCACCGTGAACGGCCGCGCCGTGCGCCGCACCGTGCCGATTCACTACCGGCTGATCGACCTCGTGCGCGAAGAGCTCAAGCTCACCGGCAACAAGGAAGGCTGCGGCGCCGGCGAATGCGGCACCTGCTCGATGTTCGTCGACGGCAAGCTCGTCAAGAGCTGCCTGACGCCGGTGCAAAAGGTCAACGGCTGCAGCGTCGAGACCGTCGACGACCTCGACCGCGACGCCGGCATGACGGTGTTGCAGCGCGCCTTCCACAAATGCGGCGCCAGCCAGTGCGGCTACTGCATCCCCGGCATGGTGATGGCGGCCACCGCCACGCTGCGCGAGAACCCGCAGGCCGACCTGGAACAGATCAAGGAAGGCCTGGGCGGCAACATCTGCCGCTGCACCGGCTACCAGAAGATCCTCGACGCGGTGGAGCTGGCGCGCGACGTCATCAACGGCAGCCAGCCCGCGAGCGCGCTCGACGAAGCCGCCACCACCAGTTTCATCGGCCACAGCGCGCGTCGCCTGGACGCCCCGGGCAAGGTCACCGGCGCCATCAAGTACGCCGCCGACGAATGGCGGCCCAACATGCTGCACATGCAGGTGTTGCGCAGCCCGCATCCGCATGCACGCATCGTTCGGCTCGACCTCAGCCGGGCGCGCGCGCTGGCTGGCGTTGAAGCGGTGATCAGCTGCGACGACGTGCCCGGCATCGACAACTTCGGCGTCTTCATCGAAGACCAGCCCATCATGGCGCGCGGCGTCGTGCGCTATGTCGGCGAAGCGGTTGCCGCGGTGGCGGCAGAGACGGTCGACATCGCCAAAGCGGCGCTGCGCTTGATCGAGATCGACTACGAGGTGCTGGAAGGCGTCTTCGACCCCGAACTGGCAATGCAGGACGGCGCACCGCAGCTGCATCACTTCGCGGCGGGCAACGTCTGCAAGCACACCAAGATCCGCAAAGGCGATGTCGAAGCCGGCTTCAAGGATGCCGACATCGTCGTCGAAGAAACCTACCAGACGGCGGCCATCGAACACGCCTACCTCGAGCCCGAGGCCGGGCTGGCTTACGTGGAAGCCGACGGCTGCGTCACCGTCGAGTCGCCGAGCCAGAACATCACCCACCACCGCCACATGCTGGCCAAGGTGCTGGGGCGGCCGATCAACAAGGTGCGCATGATCATGAGCACGGTCGGCGGGGGCTTTGGCGGCAAGGAAGACATGATCTACCAGGGCATGCTGGCGCTGGCGGCCATCAAGACCCGGCGTCCGGTGCGCTATGTGTTCACGCGCGAAGAAAGCTTCGTCGCCAGCGCCAAGCGCCACCCGTTCAAGATTCGCTACACGATGGGGCTGAAGAAGGACGGCCGCATCACCGCCACCAAGATGGTGATGGTGTCGGACGGCGGCGCCTACGCGATGTCGACACCCGGGGTGATGAACAAGTCCGCCATCCTCGGCCCCGGGCCGTATGCGATCCCCAACGTCTGGGTCGACTCGATCGGCGTCTACACCAACAACACGCCCAGCGGCGCGATGCGGGCTTTCGGCGCCTTCCAGTCGGAGTTCGCCACCGAGGCCCACCTGGACTTGTGCGCCGAAAAGCTGGGCCTGGACCCGGTGGCCTTGCGCATGACCAACCTGATGCGCGACGGCGCCACCACCCACACGCGCCAGCAGCTCGACCGCGTGCTCGCCGTCGAATGCCTGGAAGCGGCGATCAAGGCCGCTGGCTGGGATGCCGGCGTGCCCTACCGGCAAGGCCAGGGCCAGGCGCCGCGCAGCGATCTGGGCGGCGAGGGCAACCGCGCGCCCTGCACGCTGGGCGCCAGCCTGGCGCCGCAATGTGTGACCGAAGACATCGCCGTGCCCGCCAAATGAGGAGTCAGCAATGAAACACCGTGGACGTGGCGTGGCCTGTGGCTGGTATGGCATTGCGCGCACGGCGGCGATGGACCGCGCCGCCGTCTGGGTCGAACTCGACGACGGCGGCACGGTGAAGATCGCCACCGGCGTCACCGAAATCGGCGAAGGCATCCTCACCGGGCTGTGCCAGATCGCGGCCCAGGAAATGGGCGTGCGGCCCGACGACATCGTGCTCGGCGACAACGACACCGCGCGCGTGCCCGAGGCCGCCCATGCCGGCGCCACGCGCATGACCTACATGATCGGCAACGCGGTGGCGATCGGCTGCCGCGAAGCCTTCGGCAAGTTCAGCGCCGCGATGGGCGCCTACTGGGGTGTCAGTGCGACGGCGGTGAAAGCTTTCGCCGGCGAGGTCTGGGTCGAAGGCTCGGCCAGCAAGCGCATGTCGATGGCGCATGCCGTGCATGTGCTGAAGAAGGAGCGCGGCATCGTTATCGTCGGCAGCGGGCTGTTCACCTCGGCGCACACCGCGCTGCAGCCTGACACCGGCGAGGCCACGCCCTGGCAGAGTTATGTCTTCGGCGCCCAGGTCGCCGAGGTCGAGGTCGACGACGACACCGGCGAGGTCCAGGTGCTGGGCGTCTGGGCGGCGCACGACGTCGGCCGCGTCGTCAACCCGGCGCAGGTCGAAGGGCAGATCGAAGGCGGCGTCGTCATGGCCGTCGGCCATGCGCTGATGGAGGACTACATCCAGGTCGACGGCCAGACGACGACGCCGGG
>JAUYAJ010000181.1 GCA_030693565.1 Rubrivivax sp. | reverse complement strand
CGGGCAGTCAGGCGCCGTGGCGCTGGGCGCGGCGCGCGCACAGTGCGCCCAGCGCCGCCGCCACCGTCGCCGCCCAGAACACGGCGCCAAAACCCAGCCGGCCGCTGAGCCAGCCGCCGGTGACGCCGCCGATGACGCCCGAGACGCCATAGCCAAGCACCGAGTACAGCGCCTGGCCGCGGCCGCGCAGGCTGCCGCGGAAGTGGCGGTTGATGAGCAGGATGCAGGCCGCATGATGGGCGGCAAAGGTCACCGCGTGCAGCAGCTGCGCCGCCACCAGCACCGCCGGCAGGTCGCCGAAGGCAGCGATGGCGGCAAAGCGCAGCAAAGCCAGCAGCGCCGCCCAGAGCAGCCATCGATAAGGCGAGAAGCGGTCGATGAAGCGGCCCTGGAACCAGAAGAAGACGATCTCGGCGGCCACCGACACCGCCCACAGCGCGCCCACAGCCGACTTCGGGTAGCCCAGCGAGTCGAGGTAGAGCGAGAAAAAGGCGTACAGGCCGGTGTGCGCCAGCACGGTGAAGAACACCGAGGCAAAGAACCAGGCCACCTCGGGCCGGCGCAGCACCGCCCACAAGGCCGGCGACTCGCCGGTCTCGGCGACCTCATCCCGTGTCGACGGCAGCTTGAGCGTTGCCAGCCACAGCAGCGCAAACACCGGCAGCACCAGCCACGGAAAACCGCCGATGCCAAACAGTTGCAGCAGCGCGCCATAGCCCAGCACCGCGATGATGAAGCCGACCGAACCCCAGACGCGCACGCGGCCGTAGCGCGCGCTGTCCATGCCCTGGGCGGTGCTGAGGTGGCGCGCCAACGCCGCCTCGCACAGCGGGACGACACCGCCATTGGCCAGGAACAGCAGCACCGTGCACAGCGCCACCGCCTTGAGGTCGCGCAGGAACAGCAAGCCGATGGCGGCCACCAGCGTGCCCAGTGCGGCCAGCCGCACCAGGCGCTCGCGCTGCCCGCCGTGGTCGCCCAGCCAGCCCCAGGCGAACGGGGCGACGACCCGGGTCAGGCTTTGCAGCGAGGCGATGGCGCCGATCGCCAGGGTCGAGAACCCAAGCTCCTGGAACCACAGCGGCGCATAGGGGTTGAAGGCCCCGATGGTGGCGAAGTAGGCGAACCAGACGAGGCCGAACGCTGCCAGCGGCGCCGGCGCCGCGCTCATGGTGCCGGCGTGTCGGGCCGCTGGGCGGCGATCGGCGGCTGGCCGACGACGACGTCGCCGCACTGCGCGCGCTGGCGCAGCGCATGGTCCATCACCACCAGCGCCAGCATGGCTTCGGCGATCGGCGTCGCCCGCAGGCCGACGCAGGGGTCGTGGCGGCCGAAGGTCTGGACGACAGTGGGCGTGCCGGCGCGGTCGATCGACGCCTTGGGCGTGCGGATCGAACTGGTCGGCTTGATGGCGATCGACACCACCAGGTCCTGGCCGCTGGAGATGCCGCCGAGCACACCGCCGGCGTGGTTGCTGGCAAAGCCTTGCGGCGTCAGCTCGTCACCATGCACGCTGCCGCGCTGGGCGACAACGCCAAAACCGCTGCCGATCTCGACGCCCTTGACGGCGTTGATGCCCATCATCGCGTGGGCGATGTCGGCGTCGAGCTTGTCAAAGAGTGGCTCGCCCAGGCCGATGGGCATGCCGCGCGCCTGCACCGTGATGCGCGCGCCGCAGCTGTCGCCGTCCTTGCGCAAGGCGTCCATGTGGGCTTCGAGCCGCTCAAGAATGGCGGCATTGGGAGCGAAGAAGGGGTTGTTCGGGATCTCGGCTTCGTCGACGAAGGGGATCTCGATCTCGCCGACGGCGCTCATCCAGCCGATGAAACGCGTGCCGCGGTGTTCGAGCAGCCATTTGCGCGCCACCGCGCCGGCGGCCACCATCGGCGCCGTCAGCCGCGCCGAGCTGCGCCCGCCGCCGCGCGGATCGCGGTGGCCGTACTTGCGCCAGTACGTGTAGTCGGCATGGCCAGGGCGGAAGGTGTCGAGCAGGTTGCCGTAGTCTTTGCTGCGCTGGTCGGTGTTGCGGATCAGCAGGCAGATCGGGGTGCCGGTGGTCAGGCCTTCGAAGACGCCGGACAGGATCTCCACCGCATCGGCCTCGTTGCGCTGGGTCACGTGGCGGCTGGTGCCGGGGCGGCGGCGGTCGAGCTCGAACTGGATGTCGGCTTCGGCCAGCGCCAGCCCGGGCGGGCAGCCGTCGATCACGCAGCCAATGGCCGGGCCGTGGCTTTCACCGAAGTTGGTGACGCGGAACAGTTCGCCAAAGGTGGATCCGGGCATGGGAGGGGCCGGCGCGGGCGGCCGGGTCCGGGGTTCAGGTGGGCAGGCGGCCGATTGTAGGAGTGGCCTGCACCGCGCTGGCGGGCTGCAGCGGCCGCCCGGCCCCGCGTCCAGACCAACATCGCCGACAATTTCCACCTCCCCCCGCTGTGGCCGGCACCACCGGCAGCCCCTCATGCCTGGCTCCAACGACCCCGGATTCGACACCCTGGCGCTGCACGCCGGGGCCGCACCCGACCCCACCACCGGCGCCCGTGCGCTGCCGATCTACCTGACGACCTCGTTCGTCTTCGACAGCAGCGAGCACGCCGCCAGCCTGTTCAATCAGGAACGCTCGGGCCATGTCTACAGCCGCATCAGCAACCCCACCAACGCGGTGCTCGAAGAGCGCGTGGCGGCGCTCGAAGGCGGCGCTGGCGCCATCGCCACCGCCAGCGGGCAGGCGGCGCTGCACCTGGCGATCGCCACCCTGGCCGGCGCCGGCTCGCACATCGTGGCTTCGAGCGCGCTTTACGGCGGCTCGCACAACCTGCTGCACTACACGCTGGCGCGCTTTGGCATCCGCACCACCTTCGTCAAGCCGGGTGACATCGACGGCTGGCGCGCCGCCATCGAGCCCGACACCCGGCTGCTGTTCGGCGAGACCCTGGGCAACCCGGGGCTGGACGTGCTTGACATCCCCACCGTCAGCGCCATCGCCCACGAGGCCGGGCTGCCGCTGCTGGTCGACTCGACCTTCACCACGCCCTGGCTGATGAAGCCTTTCGAGCATGGCGCCGACCTGATCTTCCATTCGGCGACCAAGTTCCTCAGCGGCCACGGCACCGTGATCGGCGGCGTGCTCGTCGACAGCGGCTTGTTCGACTGGGAGCGCTCGGGCCGTTTCCCCGAACTCACCGAGCCTTATGCCGGCTTTCACGGCATGGTGTTCAGCGAGGAAAGCTCGGTCGGCGCCTTCCTGCTTCGCGCGCGCCGCGAAGGCCTGCGCGACTTCGGCGCCTGCATGAGCCCGCACAGCGCCTGGCTGATCCTGCAAGGCATCGAGACGCTGCCGCTGCGCATGGCGCGCCATGTCGAGAACACGCGCAAGGTGGTGGCCTTCCTGGCCGGCCAGGCGCTGGTTGCGCGCGTGGGCTACCCCGAACTCGACGGCCACCCCAGCCAGGCGCTGGCGCGCCGGCTGCTGCCGCGCGGCTGCGGCTCGGTGTTCAGCTTCGACCTCCAGGGCTCGCGCCAGCAAGGCCGTGCTTTCATCGAAGCTTTGAAGATCTTCTCGCACCTGGCCAACGTCGGCGACTGCCGCTCGCTGGTGATCCACCCGGCGTCGCCGACGCATTTCCGGATGGACGACGCGGCGCTGGCCAGCGCCGGCATCACCCCGGGCACGATCCGGCTGTCGATCGGGCTGGAAGACGCCGACGACCTGATCGACGACCTCAAGCGTGCGCTGCGTGCGGCGGAGAAGGCGGCATGAAGCTCACCGTGCAAGGCCGCACAGCCTACGCCTACACCGGCGGCAAAACCTTCGACCCCGCCCTGCCCTGCGTCGTCTTCATCCACGGCGCCAGCAATGACCACAGCGTCTGGACGCTGCTGGCGCGCTGGTGCGCCCACCATGGCCACGGCGTGCTGGCGGTCGACCTGCCCGGCCACATGAAAAGCGCCGGCCCGCCGCTGGCCGA
>JAUYAJ010000171.1 GCA_030693565.1 Rubrivivax sp. | reverse complement strand
CCCGTCGCGGAAGACCTGGGTGAAGAAGATCGTCACGCCATCGCGCGCCAGCTTGGGGATGTCGACACCCGCCGCACGGATGCGGTCGATCTGGCTGATGGGCACGCCCATCATTCGCTGCATGACGATGACCCCCGAAGTGCACAGCTCCCACACCATCTCGGGCACCAGCACCAGGTCCAGGCCTTCCATGTTGCGGCGCAGCTGCGTGGCGTTGGCGGCCTCGCGCACGAGGTCGAGTTCATCGTGCAAATAGCCGTCGAACTCGGCCACCACCTCGCGCGGTTTCAGGCGCTTGCCGTCGGCCGACAGGCGGTCGACCCAGCGAGCCAGCGTGTGCAGCAACTGCAGGTCCTGGTCGATGACTTCCAGCATGCCCGGGCGCAGCACTTTCACCGCCACTTCGCGGCCGTCGTGCAGCGCCGCGAAGTGCACTTGCGCGATCGAGGCGCTGGCCACCGGCTCGGCGTCGAAGCGCGAAAACACCTCTTCGATGCGCTGGCCCAAGGCGCGCTCGACCAGCACACGCGCCTGCGCGGCCGGGAACGGCGGCACCCGGTCCTGCAGCTTGGCCAGTTCGTCGGCCAGGTCCAGCGGCAACAGGTCGCGGCGCGTCGACAAGACCTGGCCGAACTTGACGAAGATCGGCCCCAGGCGCTCGAGCCCGCGGCGCAGGCGCACGCCGCGCGGCTCGTCCAGGCGCCGGCCCAGCGTGGCCAGCTTGACGAAGGCGCGCACCCAGCGCTGGCGAAAGCCCGACAGCGCCACCTCGTCGAGGCCGAAGCGCAGCACCGTGAAGGCGATGAAGACGAGGCGGAACAAATGGCTCATGGCCGCGCGCCCTTGGCCGGGCCGCCGGCAGCCGCCCTTCGGTGCTGCGCGGTCATGGCGACCGCGGACGCAGGCGGTCGCCGAGTGAGCCTGCCACCTGCAGTCCGGCGCGCATCGCGCCGGCCAGCGCCGAACCCAGCTGGGCCAGCGTCCGCGCCGCCAGCGGGCCGACCACTTGGGCCAGGTCGGCCTCGACATCCCAGCGCAGGTTCTGCAGCAGCCAGTTGACGTCGGTGGCGAGTTGGGCGTCGCCGTCGATCTCCACCGCCGGCAGCTTGCCGGCCAGCGCCTGCGTCAGCAGCAAGGCCGGGTTGGCGGCGGCGACGCGCACCGAGAGGTCGGCCACCGCTTGGCGCTCGGCGCCGCACCATTCCAGCAAACCGGCCGGCGTGACGGCGAACGCCAGCGCTGGCGGCGCCGGCAGCAAGGCCGGCCAGCCCACCAGCAGCAGTTCGATGCTGCGCCCGGCATGGCGGCGCATGCGCTCGGTGGCAACGGCTTCGCTGGCCAGCACGTGATTGATGACCAGCGTCAACCGCTCGACGGCCGCAGGGGCAAGCAAGGCGCTCAGAGTGTGAAACATCCGGCGATTGTAGGCAGCCGACCACGCCAAAGGTCCACAGGCTTGTCAGCGAAAGCAAGGCAAACTAAGGGAGAATCCGCGGCTTCGACAGCTGGCGGCGGCGCCGCGGGTCGGCGCCATCACCTCGCATCCGGCGCCTTCGCCCGTCATGCCTTCGAAACCATAAGAAGAGAACCGCACCGTCGATGTTTGAAGAACGCGGCTACAAACGCACCTTCTACAGCGCACCTCAATCGGTGACCTCGCTGATCGCGGCCTTCCTCGAGCCGGGCATCACGGTGGCCGTGTTCCTGCTGGTGACGCTGTGGTTCGACGAGCCGATCGCGCGCTCGGACCTGACGCTGTGCCTGCTGATATTCGCCCTCACCTTCCCCGGCCGCAACCGCTTTGGCGACCGGCCGCTGAACGCCGCCGTCGACATCTCGACCTCCTGGGTCAGTCTGCTGGCGATCCTGGCGCTGTGCGGCTATGCGACCCGCAGCCTGGGCCTGTTCACGGCCGAAATACTGATCTGGTGGATGCTGATCACGCCAGCGCTGCTGTGGATCGCGGTGTTTTCAGGCCGCAAGCTGCTGCGCCATGTCGCCGGGCTGCCTGACAACCAGCGCACCGCGGTCGTGGTCGGCGCCGGCGGCCTGGGCGTGAAGGTGTCGCGCGCCTTCGAGGCCCGCGGCGACGTCGGGCTGAAGTTCCTGGGCTACTTCGACGACCGCACCGATGACCGCGTCGACGACGACGCCGTCGGTCAGCGCCTGGGCAACCTGCGCCAGGTCGCGCCCTATGTGCGCGAGCATGGCGTGCACGAGGTCTACATCACCTTGCCGCTGGGCTCGCAGCCGCGCATCGTCGAACTGCTCGAGCAAGTGCAGGGCACGACGGCCAGCGTCTACTTCGTCCCCGACGTGTTCGGCATCAGCATCATCCAGGGCCGGCTGCAGGACATGAATGGCGTCCCGGTGGTCGGCTTGTGCGAAACGCCTTTCACCGGCACCAACCGGCTGATCAAGCGCGTCTCCGACGTCGTGCTGGCCTCGCTGATCCTGGCCTTCATCACGCCGGTGCTGCTGATCATCGCCATCGGCGTCAAGCTGAGCTCGCCCGGGCCGGTGATCTTCCGCCAGCGCCGCAACGGCCTGGACGGCGAGGAGATCATGGTCTACAAGTTCCGCTCGATGCGGGCCCAGGACAACGGCGCCGTGATCCACCAGGCCACCAAGGACGACCCGCGGACGACGCCCTTCGGCGCCTTCTTGCGCCGCTCCTCGCTCGACGAGTTGCCGCAGTTCGTCAACGTCTTGCAAGGGCGCATGAGCATCGTCGGCCCGCGCCCGCACGCGGTGGCGCACAACGAACAGTATCGCCAACTCATCAAGGCCTACATGGTGCGCCACAAGGTCAAGCCCGGCATCACCGGCTGGGCCCAGGTGAACGGCCATCGCGGCGAAACCGACACCATCGAGAAGATGCAGGCGCGTGTCGAATACGATCTGGAATACCTGCGCAACTGGTCGCTGGGGCTGGACCTGCAGATCATCGCCCGCACCGTCAAGCTCGTATTCTTCGACCGCAACGCGTACTGACCGCGATCGCCCGGGAGACCTCCGCATGAACCGTCGCCACCTCGCCCTGCCCGCTGCCGCCGCCAGCCTGTTTGCACTGGGCCTGAGCAGCGCCGCGCTGGCCGAAACCAGCCCGTATTACATCGGCGCCTCGCAGACGCTGACCCACGAGTCCAACCTGCTGCGGCTGTCGAAGACGCAGGCGGCGCCGGCCGGGTTCAGCAAGTCGGACACGGTGTCGTCAACGGCACTGCTGGCCGGCTTCGACCAGCCGATCAGCCGTCAACGCGTGTTCGGCAACGTCACGCTGCGCGCCAACCGGCTGTCGCACAACAGCGTCTATGACAACGAGGGCCATGCGCTGAGCGCCGGCATCGACTGGGCCACGGTGGCCAACCTGTCGGGCCGCGTCAGCGCCAGTGCCAACCGCAACCTGGCGCGCTTCAACGCCGAGGAACTCGGCCTGGTGACGAAGAAGAACGTCGAGGACACGCGGCAGTTCGAAGCCGTCGCCCGCCTGGGCGTGGTGACCCGCTACACGCTGGAAGCCAGCGCCAGCCACCGCAGCGTGTCTTACTCGGCCGCCGAATACGCCAGCCGCGAGTTCCGCCAGGACAGCGGCTCGCTCGGCCTGCAATACCGCCCCAGCAGCGCCACCCGTTATGGCGCGGCGCTGCGCCTGTCCCATGGCCAGTATCCACAGTTCCGCCCGCTGTTCGGCGGCGGCTTCGAGGCCGACCGCTACGACCGCCGCGACATCGACTTCACGGCCTCGGTGGCGCCGTCGGCGGTGAGCAGCTTCGAAGGCCGCCTCAGCCTGGGCAAGACCGACTACGAGATCGCCAACCAGCGCGACTTCTCCGGCGTCACCGGCGCTTTCGCCTGGAACTGGCGCCCGACCGGCAAGGTCCGCTTCAACACCCGCTTGTCGCGCGACATCGGCCAGGACTCGTATTTCATCGACCGCGGCTTCTTCGACGGCACCATCGACTACAGCCGCGTCACCACCGCGCTGCGCGCGCGCGCCGACTACGACTGGTCGGCCAAGGTCAGCTTCAACGCCGTGCTCGGCCTGGCCCACCGCTCGCTGGTGCGCACGCTGCCCACCGGGCTGGGCGTGCCGACCTCGGCCAGCGGCACCGACCGCGGCACCACGCTGACACTGGGTGCACGCTGGACACCCACGCGCACCACCGTGATCGGCTGCGACGCCAGCAGCGACGAACGCCGCGGCAACAGCACGCTGTCGGCCAACCTGAGCGCCAGCAGCCTGGGTTGCTACGGCCAGATCACGCTGCAGTGATCGCCTGAGCAGCCCACCACGATGCCTTGCATCCTGCTCACCGGAGCCACCGGCTACATCGGCTCGCACACCTGGCTGGCCTTGCTGGCCGCCGGCTTCGAGGTCGTCGGCGTCGACGACTTTTCCAACAGTTCGCCGGCGGTGCTCGAGCGCTTGCGCGAGCTCTCGGGCCAGACCCCGGTGTTCGAGCGCGCCGACGTCGGTGACGCCGCGGCCATGGCGGCGCTGTTCGAGCGCCACCGCATCGACGCCGCCGTGCACTTCGCCGCCTTCAAAGCCGTGGGTGAGTCGACGGCCAAGCCACTGGACTATTACGCCAACAACGTCGGTGGCCTCGTCAACGTCTGCCGGGTGATGCGCCAGCGCGGCGTCAAGCGCTTCGTCTTCAGCTCCAGCGCCACCGTCTACGGCGACCCGCAGCAGCTGCCGATCACCGAAGACATGGCGCTGTCGGCCACCAACCCCTATGGCCAGACCAAGCTGATCGGCGAGACCATCCTGCGCGACCTGGGCGCCGCCGACCCGGCCTGGCAGACCGCCTGCCTGCGCTACTTCAACCCGGTCGGCGCGCACGATAGCGGCCGCATCGGCGAAGACCCACGCGGCACGCCGAACAACCTGATGCCTTACGTGGCCCAGGTGGCGGTGGGCCGGCGCGCGCAGCTGCAGGTGTTCGGCGACGACTACGCCACCGCTGACGGCACCGGCGTGCGCGACTACATCCACGTCACCGACCTGGCCGAAGGCCATGTCGCGGCGCTGCGACGGCTGTTCGACCAGCCCGGCTCTCTGACTGTCAACCTGGGCACCGGCCGCGGCCACAGCGTGCTCGAAGTCGTGCGCGCCTATGCCCAGGCCAGTGGCCGCGAAGTGCCTTACCAGGTGATGCCGCGCCGCCCCGGTGACGTGGCCGCCTGCTGGGCCGACCCGGCGCTGGCGCAGCAACTGCTGGGCTGGACCGCCCGCCTCGACCTGCCACGCATGTGCGCCGACAGCTGGCGCTGGCAATCGATGAACCCGAACGGATTCAACCCATGAACTCCCCCATCACCATCCAGCCCGTCATCATGGCCGGCGGCTCCGGCACCCGGCTCTGGCCTTTGTCGCGCGCCGGCTACCCCAAGCAGTTCCTCGTGCTGTCGGGCAACACCAGCTTGTTCCAGCAAGCCGCCACGCGGCTCAACAGCCTGGGCGGCGACGGCGTCGCGGTGGCACCGCCGCTGATCGTCGGCAACGAAGAGCACCGCTTCATGGTGCTCGACCAATTGCGTGAGCTCCGGCTCGAGCCGGCCGCCGCGCTGCTCGAACCCCTGGGCCGCAACACCGCACCGGCGCTGACGCTGGCGGCGCTGCAGGCGCTCGAAGGCGGCGCCGACCCGGTGCTGGTGGTCACGCCCTCGGACCAGACCGTCACCGACGAAGCCGCCTTCGGCCAGGCCATGCGGCGTGCCGTGCGCGCCGCTGCCGGCGGTGCGATCGCCATCCTGGGCATCCAGCCCGACCGCCCCGAAATCGGCTACGGTTATGTGCGCAGCGCGGCGGCCGACACCGGCGAGCCGCGGGTGGCGCAGTTCGTCGAAAAGCCCGACCTGGCCACCGCCGAGCGTTATCTGGCCGACGGCAGCTATTTCTGGAATGCCGGCATGTTCGTGCTCAAGGCCTCGGTGTGGATGGCGGCGCTGGAGCGCTTTCGCCCCGACATCGCCAGTGCCTGCCGTGCTTCCTGGGCGGCGCGCAGCACCGATGCGCGCTTCGTGCGCCCGGGCAAGGCCGAGTTCGCCGCCGTGCCCTCGGAGTCGATCGACTACGCCGTGATGGAGAAATGCCCGGGCAGCGCGGTCGACATCCGGGTCATCGAGATGGCTGCCGGCTGGAACGACCTGGGCGCCTGGGAAGCGGTCTGGCAAGTCGCGCCCAAGGACGCCCACGGCAACGCCCAGGTCGGCGACGCCATCGTCACCGACAGCCGCAATACGCTGGTCCATGCGACGAGCCGGCTCGTCAGCCTGGTCGGGCTGGACAACGTCATCGTCATCGAGACCGCCGACGCCGTGCTGGTGGCCGACCGCGAGAAAAGCCAGGACGTGAAGAAGATCGTCGCCCAGCTCGGTGCCGAACAGCGCGGTGAACACGCGCTGCACCGCAAGGTGCACCGGCCCTGGGGCTGGTACGACAGCATCGACACCGGCAGCCGCTTCCAGGTCAAGCGCATCATGGTCAAGCCCGGCGCCACGCTGAGCCTGCAGATGCACCACCACCGCGCCGAGCACTGGATCGTCGTCAGTGGCACGGCAGAAGTCACGAACGGTGACCAGGTCATCCTGCTGAGCGAGAACCAGAGCACCTACATTCCACTGGGCACGACGCACCGGCTCGCCAACCCGGGCAAGGTGCCGCTGGAAATCATCGAAGTGCAGTCGGGCAGCTACCTCGGCGAAGACGACATCGTGCGCTTCGAGGACACCTACGGAAGATCCTGACCTGCGCCCACCGACCGAACCTGTGTAGACCCCTCACCATGACCATCCTCGTTACCGGCGGCGCCGGCTTCATCGGCAGCAACTTCGTGCTCGACTGGCTGGCGCAAAGCGACGAGCCCGTCGTCAACCTCGACCTGCTGACCTACGCCGGCAACCTGCAGAACCTGGCCGCGCTGGCTGGCGACGCCCGCCATGTCTTCGTGCAAGGCGACATCGGCGAGCGCGCCGTGGTCGACCGCCTGCTCGCCGAGCACCGGCCGCGCGCGCTGATCCACTTCGCCGCCGAAAGCCATGTCGACCGCAGCATCCACGGCCCCGGCGCCTTCATGAAGACCAACGTCGACGGCACCTTCAACCTGCTGGAGGCCACGCGGGCTTACTGGGGCACGCTGGCCGGTGACGCCAAGGCCGCTTTCCGCTTCCATCATGTCAGCACCGACGAGGTCTATGGCAGCCTGGGCGCGGGCGACCCGGCATTCACCGAAACCCACCCCTACCAGCCCAACAGCCCGTATTCGGCCAGCAAGGCCGCCAGCGACCATCTGGTGCGCGCCTGGCACCACACCTACGGGCTGCCGGTGGTGACCACCAACTGCAGCAACAACTACGGGCCTTATCACTTCCCCGAGAAGCTGATCCCGCTGATGATCGTCAACGCCCTGGCCGGCAAGCCGCTGCCGGTATACGGCGACGGCCAGCAGGTGCGCGACTGGCTTTACGTGGGCGACCACTGCAGCGCGATCCGCGCCGTGCTGGCCGGCGGC
>JAUYAJ010000169.1 GCA_030693565.1 Rubrivivax sp. | reverse complement strand
GTCCCAGCCGGGGATGTAGGCCGCGTCCAGCCCCTTGAGCTGGCGCGACTTGACGATCATGTCCTTCAAGATCTTGTTGACCGCATGGCCCATGTGGATCTGGCCGTTGGCGTAGGGCGGGCCGTCGTGCAGCACGAACTTCTCGTGGTTGCAGCGGGCGGCGCGCAGCTTTTTGTACAGGCCCTGGTCTTCCCATTCCTTGACCCAGCCCGGCTCGCGCTTGGGCAGGTCGCCGCGCATCGGGAACGGGGTGTCGGGCAGGTTCAGCGTGGCCCGGTAGTCGGTGGCCGCTCGGGTGGCTTCGGTGCGATCGGAATTCATGGCTTGGGCCGCCGCCGTTGCCGGCGCGCGCTTTCGGTGTCTTGGGGTGGGGCCGCGGCAGCAGCCGCGCAGGCGTGAGCTCAGGCGGGCGAGCGCTGAATTCGGTCGCGCGTGCCCTGGCGCCGCGTGGCAGCCTGCCAACGCGCAAGAGCGGTGTGGACCATGGAAAATCGCATGGCCGCATTCTAGCGGCGCCATACTGCGCCCCATGAACATGAAGCGAGATTGCCTGGCCGCCGCGGTGGCCCTGGCCTGCGGGCTGGCCGCGCCGGCGGCGCAAGCCCAATTGCGGGTGGCCGCGCCACCGGTCTTCGAAGGCGCGCTGGGCGCTCTGGTGACCTATGGCGCCGAATACCCGGGTGCCGAAAAGAGCGGCGCCGGCCTGAAGCCGGCGTTCTACCTGCGCTATCGCCGCGTCAGCATCAGCAATGCCAGCGGCTTCGTCACCCGGCGCTTCGAGGACAGCTTCCCGGGCCTGGGTGTCGACCTTGTGCAGGACGAGCGGCTGCACCTGAAGCTGACGCTGCGCTACGACCGCGGCCGCAGCGACACCGGCAGTGCGGCGCTGGCTGGCATGGGCAGCATCGACAAGACGGTGCGCACGCGGCTGTCGGGCAGCTGGACGCTGGCCGACGACTTCCGGGTCGGTGCCTCCTGGAGCGTCGACTTGCTGGGCAAAGGCGGTGGCAACCTGGTCGACTTCGGCATCGCCCGCGACCACCACCTGTCACCGGTGACGGTGTGGAGCCTGGGTGGCAGCGTCACGCTCGGCGGCGACCGCTACATGCAGTCTTACTTCGGCGTCAACGCGGCGCAGTCGGCGCGCACCGGCTACGCGGTCTATGCGCCCGGCGGCGGCGTGCGCGACCTGACGCTGTCGACCAGTCTGCGCACCGAGTTCGGCGACCACTGGTCGGCCGTGGTCGGCGGCGGCGTCACCCGCTTGGTCGGCCCGGCGGCTGACAGCCCGCTGACCCGGCGCGCCACCAACTGGGGTTTGCACACCGGTGTCGCCCGGCGGTTCTAGCCCGCACGCCTAGGCAGCGAACCAGGCCTGCGCGGCGGCGACATCGCGCGCGATGCCGTCGCGCAAGGCGTCCAGCGAGTCGTAGCGCAACTCGTCGTGCAGCTTGTGCAGCAGCTCCACCTTCAGGCAGCGGCCGTAGCCGCCTTCGCTGCCGAGCGCGGCCGGCCAGTCCAGGCAATGCACTTCGAGCAGCACGCGGCCGGCGTCTTCCACCGTCGGCCGCATGCCCAGGCTGGCCACCGCCGGCAAGGCCTGATCGGCCAGGCCGTGGACACGAACGACGAAGATGCCCATGGCCGCTGGCCGCGCCGGCGCAAAGCGCAGGTTCAGGGTGCGAAAGCCGAGTTCGCGGCCGAGTTTGCGGCCGTGGATGGCGTGGCCGCTGATGCTGTAAGGCCGGCCGAGCAAGGCGGCTGCGCCCGTCATGTCGCCGGCGGACAGCGCGGCGCGCACCGCCGAGCTCGACACGCGCGCGCCATGCACTTCGTAGCTGAGCATGCGGGCGACGTCGAAGCCCGCCGCGGCGCCGGCGGCGTCGAGCATCGCGTAGCTGCCGGCACGGCTGGCGCCGAAGCGGAAGTCGTCGCCGACCAGCACGTAGCGCGCCCCCAGGCCGCGCACCAGCACGTCGTCGACGAAGGCCTGCGGCGGCTGGGCGGCAAAACGTTGGTCGAAGCGGGCGATGATGGCGATGTCGACGCCGCAGCGCTCCAGCTCGGCGAGCTTGTCGCGCAGCGTGGCGATGCGCAGCGGCGCGGTCTCGGGGCGGCCGGCGCGGCCGGCGAAGAAGTCGCGCGGGTGGGGTTCGAAGCTGAGCACGCAGGCCGGCAAGCCGCGGTGACGGGCTTCATTGGTCAGCAGCGCCAGCATCGCCTGATGGCCGCGGTGCACGCCGTCGAAGTTGCCGATCGTCAAGGCGCAGCCCGGCCCCGGCAGGCCTGGATGGTGGAAACCGCGGAAGACGCGCATCGGCCCGATTATCCGGGCTGCGGCCGGCGACAACGGCGGCGCGACCGGCGCACTGGCGATCGTGCGGCCAGGAGGGCTGCGCCCGGCCTGGACAGACCCCTGCAGCGCCTTCGGCTAAGCCGGCGATGCGGCGACCGGGAGCCCGGAGCAGTGCCGCGGCGGCACCGAAGGCACGTTGCCTTCGGGGTGCTGCCGCGGCAGACGCGGTTCAGGCCGGCACGGCTTCGGTGCGGAAGACGGCCACGGCCTCGGCCAGGCGCTCCGCCTGCACGCGCAGGCTATCGGCAGCCGCTGCGCTTTGTTCGACCAAAGCGGCATTCTGCTGGGTCATCTGGTCGAGCTGCGTGATCGACTGGTTGACCTGACCGATGCCGGCCGATTGCTCGTTGGCAGAGTCGCTGATCTCGCCAATCAGCTGGTCGACCCGCTGCACCTGGGTGACGATCTCGCCCATCGTGTCGCCCGCAGCCGCCACCAGCTTGCTGCCCGACGAGACCTTCTGCGCCGATGCATCGATCAGGGTCTTGATCTCCTTGGCCGCTTGTGCGCTGCGCTGGGCCAGGCTGCGCACCTCGCTGGCGACGACGGCGAAGCCACGCCCCTGTTCACCGGCTCGCGCAGCCTCCACCGCGGCATTCAGCGCCAGGATGTTGGTCTGGAACGCGATGCCGTCAATGACACCGATGATGTCGGCCATCTTCGTCGAGCTGGCCTGGATGTCCTGCATCGTGCGCACGGCATGGTCTACCGCCTCGCCGCCGCGCCGCGCGACGTCGGAGGCCGCCGTGGCGAGCTGCTTGGCCTGGCGCGAGGACTCGGCGCTGTTGCCCACCGAGCCTGTCATCTGTTCCATCGACGACGCGGTCTGCTGCAGGTTGCTCGCCTGCAGTTCGGTGCGGTTGCTGAGGTCGGTGTTGCCGCTGGCGATCTCGACCGAGGCCGTGTTGACCGATCCGATGCCGGCGCGGATTGAGACGATGGTTTCGCGCAGCCGCAGGCGCATCTGCTCGATCGCACGCAGCACGCGGGCGATCTCGTCGTCGCCTTCGACACTGACGGTGGTGACCAGATCGCCTGCGGCGATGTGCTCGGCGGCCAGCACGGCACGCGACAGGCGCTGGGTGCTGCGGCGCACGATCACGAAAGCCAGCGTGCTGCCAACCACCAAAGCCAGCATGAGGGCGACGATCATCGCCGTCGAGGCGCTGCGGCTGGTGGCGCTGGCCTCCGCCATCGCCAGCTCGGCTTCTTTGGCACTGGAGGCGGCCAGTCCGTCGAGCGCCTTGACCCATTCCTTTTGCACCGGACCCAGCTTGACGCTGAGCACGCGGGCCGCGGCCTCTTGCTGCATCAGTTGCGCCATGGCCTGCGCTTCCTTGATCAGCGGCAGCGCCTTGGCCTCTGCGGCAGCAGCGGCGGCCGTCAACGCCTTGTCCTGGCTGGACGAAACCAGCGCGTCGAGCCGAGTGCGCAACTCCTCATAACGCTTGGTCAGCGTCACGAGGCGTTCGCGGTCGGGCTTCATCGCGTCGATCTCGTCGGTCAACGCGATATTGCGTACGGTGTCGACACGCTGCACGATGCCCAGCCGCATCTCCGCCACGAGCTCGCTCTTCGCGGTGCTCTCGGTGACCACTCGCTGAAGGCTGCTCTCGACCTTGCTCAGCCCGCTCAGGCCGACCGCCGCGACCACCAGCGCGCCGAACAGCGGCAAGCCCGCTGCCAGGCCGATCTGGGCCGCCAGACCTTTGAGATTCGTTTTGGACATGGTTGTTGCTCCGGTGCGTTGCGTGCCGCCCTTACTGGGCGTAGGCGCCGACCGCGACGACCGTGTCGCCGACCTGCTCGAAGTAGGTGATCTTGTTCTCGATCTGCTTGGTCACCGGGTTGAGGAATTTGTAGCGCTGCTCGCCCTTGCCCTTGGCCTTGGCGATCTGCATGCGCTCTTTGATATAGAAGGCACCGTCGGCATCCTGGGCGTTGGTGGCGTCCTTGCCGATCACGCGGGGGTTGTTGGCGTTGACCAGGAACTTGCCCTCCAGGTCGAGCACGGTGACGCGCAGGTCGCGGTCGAAGAAGGCGCCCTTGTTGTTCATGAACTCGACGAAGGCCTTGTCCTTGCCGCTGGTCTTCAGCTGGCCGACGGCCTTGGTCAACATGGCCTTGGCTTCGTCCATGCTGGCGCGCGGCTCGTTCGCGAAGGTGAGGCTGGACACGCCCAGGCACAGGCCGAGCACGAGGGTCTTGATGAATTGGCGTTTCATGGTGAGATTCCTTATTGGTTTGATGAAGCGTGCCGGCGCATGGTCCGGGCGGGGCGAGTTCGTCGTTCCTGCCCGACTCGAATGCGTCGCACGATCAGTTATCGTCTCAAGGCCTCATTACTTGAGGGGGTACTCGCCGATGGCGGGCGCGCAGTGAGTTGCACCAACAGGATTCGCAGCCGACAAAGCTTCTGCGCGCCCGTCCTGACCAGGCCAACGCGCCGCGTCTGACATGAGGAGTGGCTTGGGCCAGGCCAGCGCCGGATCACTTCTTCTCGGTTGATTCAGGCCATGAACACGTTGTTGTGGAAGAGGGAGCATCGACTCCCCCTGCGTTTCGTGATCGAGGGCGAACCGGGTCCGGCGCTTTGCCCGCTCGGCCGGGCCCGTCGATTTGCAGGTCACGCAAGCGTTGGCCTACGCTGGGCGATTGATGTGGCGGCACTGCTGCTCCCCCCCTGTGCGCAGGTCGGCACCGCGGCGAGCGGTGTCATAAAGACTGAAACGCTGCATGTCGGCCTCAGCTTCTGGTAGATGTCCGTCACCCGCGGCGCCACGCGCTGCACCGTCGGCAGCTTTCGGACGGCGCAGCGGTGGGTCTGCCAACGCTTGGCTTGCACGCTGCGCCCCTGTTGAAGCTGTGGAACTTCACGGTCTCGGGGCTGGCAGCGTGAGTCCACTGTCCCTGGTCGGGCCAGCCTCAGGGCGTGATGCCCGGGAGGTCCATCGGCTGGGCGCGGCCTGGCCCCGGCAGGACTGGATGGCGTCAACCGCGGAAGACGCGCAGCGGCGCTATCACCCGGGTGCCGTGGCAGGTGCCAGCCCGAGCAGCCGGCGGTACAGCGCCAGATAGTCGGCAGCACAGCGGTCCCAGTCGAACTGCGCCGCGTGCGCCTGCACTGCAGCGCTCCGGCCGGGTTGCTGCGCCTGCCGCAGGCCATGCTCGACGACACGCCTCATCGTCGCCGGATCGAAGTCGTCGAAGTAGCTCGCGGCGTCGCCGCCGATCTCGGGCAGGCAGGTGCGCCGGGCCAGGAAGACCGGCTTGCCGAAGTGCATGGCCTCGATCGGCGGCAGGCCGAAACCTTCGGTCAGCGACGGGAACAGGAAACCGGTGCAGTGGGCGTAGGCCCAGGCTTTCTGGGCGTCGTCGATGCCGAGCACGTAGCGCACGTTGGCCTGCTGGTTGGCGGCTTGCAGGGCTTTGGCCTCGTCGCTGGGCGGGCCGCAGAGCACGAAGTCCATCGCCGGCCAGGCCGCGGCCAGGCCGGCGATGGCTTGCGGGTTCTTCGACGCCGACATCCGGCTCAGGTGGAACAGGAAAGGCCGCGCCGGGTCGATGCCGGGCAGCGCCCGCTGCGGTGCACCGACCAGATTGCGCGCGCCGTTGTGGATGACCTCGAGCGGCCCGGTCCAGTGCAGGTGACGCCGCACGTCGCCGGCCGTGTAGTGGCTGATCGCCACCAGGTGGTCGCTGCGCGCCATCAAGGCCTGGGTGCGCCGCTGGTGGCGCCAGGTCGAGAAGGCCGAGCGGCCATAGAGGTAGTTGAGGTCGTGCACCGTCACCAGCCGCGGCCCGCAAGCTTGCGGCGGCAGCGTCTTGTTGAGCTGGTGCAGCGAATGCCACAGCGCATAAGGCTGCGGCTGCACATGGCGCAGGCGCTGCCAGCGCGTCACCGGCAGGTAGCCGACGGTGTCGCCGAACAGCCCGGACAGCTTGTCGCGCAAGTGGAAATCGAAGCCGATGCCGTGCTGCTCGCGCCAGGCCGGCGCTTGTGCGGCGATGCGGCTGCCGATTTGCAACGCAAACTCGCCCAGGCCGTCGTGCAGCGCACCGATGTTGCCCAGGCTGATGCCGATGCGGCGTGGCGCGGTATGTCCTTCGTTCATCGGCGCGCAGTGTAGCGAGGGCCGGCTGGCACAATCTTCGCCATCTTGACGCCGACGCCCGCCCTGTGACCCGCCTGGCCTTGCCGCAGGTCACCTTGTGTGCCATCGACGACCGCAGCCCGGCGCTGGCGGCGCAGGCGCTGCAGCGCTCGATGGCCGGCATCGACTTCGCCCGCGCGCTGCTGTTCTGCCACGGCTGGCAGCCGCAGGCGCCGCTGCCCGGCATCGAGATCGTCGACAGCGGGCCGCTGCGATCGGGCGCCGATTATTCGCACTTCGTGCTGCGCCGGCTGCCGGGTTTCATCACCACCACGCATGTGCTGGTCACGCAGTGGGACGGCTTCGTCTGCCACCCCGAGGCCTGGACGCCGGAGTTTTTGCAGTTCGACTACATCGGCGCCGCCTGGACCGACGCGCCGGCCGGCAGCGAGGTCGGCAACGGCGGCTTTTCGCTGCGCTCGCAGCGCCTGCTGCAGGCCGGTCTGGACCCGCGCATCACCCCCGAACACCCCGAAGATCTGGCGCTGGCCCGGCGCGGGCGCGCGCTGCTTGAGCGCGAGCATGGCGTGCGCTTTGCACCGCTGGCACTGGCGCGGCGGTTCGCCTTCGAGAACGAGGCGCCAGCGGCGCCGACCTTCGGTTTTCACGGGCCGAAGAACCTGCCGGCGGTGTTGGACGCGGCGACGCTGTCGCGCTGGCTGACAGCCTTGCCCGACGACTTCTTCCGCAGCCGTGACGCCCGCCGGCTGGCGCGCGCCTTGCTGGCGCGGCGCATGCCTGGCGTCGCCCGCGAACTGGTGGCGCGGCGGCTGGCGGCCGGGCGACGCGACCCGAACACGCGGCTGCTGGGCGCTGCGGCTTCCTTGATGCATTGGCTGAACTATCGTCGCTGACATGAGCAAGCATCTGGACCTTGGCTGTGGCAAGACGCCGCGCAACCCCTATCGCCGCGACGAGCTGTACGGCATCGACTTGTCGGGCAGCGTTGGCGAAGGCTTGATCCGCAAAGCCAACCTGGTGACGCAGAAGATTCCGTTCGCCGACAGCAGCTTTGAATCGGTGTCGGCCTACGACTTTCTCGAACATGTGCCGCGCGTGCTGGCCACCGCCGACGGCGAGTCGACGCGCTTCCCCTTCATCGAGCTGATGGACGAGATCTACCGCGTGCTCAAGCCGGGTGGCTTGTTTTACGCGAGCACGCCGGTCTACCCGCACAAGGTGGCGTTCCAGGACCCGACCCACGTCAACATCATCACCGTCGATACCCACACCTACTTCGCGCGGCCGCAGAAGATGGCGGCGATGTACGGCTTTGGCGGCGACTTCGTCGCCCGCCGCGTGCAACTGGCGCGACCGAACTCGCAGACCTTGTACATCCCGGCGCCCGAAGGCTGGTGGCAACGTCTGCGCCAGGCGCACCGCGAGCGCCGCGGCGCTTGCGGCCATGTGATCTGGGAGTTCGAGGCCGTCAAGTGAGGCCACGGGCGGTGCTGCGGCGATGAACATCCTGGCGCTGTCGGGCGACACCGACGCCACCATCGCGCAGATCCGCCTGCAGCGGCCGCTGAGCGCGCTGTCGCAGCGCACCGGCTGGCCGCTGCGGCTGAAGTCGTTTCACGACTGCAGCGGCGCCGACTTGCGCTGGGCCGATGTCCTGATCGTGCAGCGTGGCGCTTCGCGCCGGGCCTGGCGCTGGCTGCAGCGCATGCAGCGCAGCGGTGGCGCCGTCGTCTACGAGATCGACGACTTGCTGACGCAGATGCCGGCTCACCTGGAGCAGTTCGCCGCCGTCCAGGCCGGACGCACCTGGCTGCTGCGCTGCCTGGCCGCGGCCGACGCGGTGGCCGCCAGCGCCCAGGTGCTGCACGAGCGCCTGGCCCGCCAGGGCCACTACGACGACGAACTGCAGGCAGCCGATGCGCGCC
>JAUYAJ010000158.1 GCA_030693565.1 Rubrivivax sp. | reverse complement strand
GGCCAGCGCCTGACCGGCCATGCGCTGATCGAAGGCAAGCGGCGCGGCGCCAAGAAGGTCTGCGTCACCATGTGCATCGGTGGCGGCATGGGCGCGGCGGGCGTGTTCGAAGTCTTGTAAAGCCATGGACACGCTGCGCACGCCCGACGAGCGCTTCGTCGATCTGCCCGGCTTCGACTTCGCTCCGAAGTACCTGGAGATCGACGGCTTGCGCATGCACTACGTCGACGAAGGCCCGGCGGCGGCCGAGGTCACCGTGCTGTGCCTGCACGGTCAGCCGACCTGGGCTTATCTGTACCGCAAGATGATCCCGGTCTTCAGCGCCGCCGGCTTGCGCGTGGTGGCGCCCGACTGGTTCGGCTTCGGGCGCTCCGACAAGCCCACCGACGACGCCTGGTACAGCTTCGACCGCCACCGCGACAGCATGCTGCAATTCGTGCGCCGGCTCGACCTGCGCAACGTGATGCTGGTGGTGCAGGACTGGGGCGGGCTGCTCGGCCTGACGCTGCCGCTGGCCGAGCCAGGGCGCTTCACGCGCCTGCTGGTGATGAACACCGGCCTTGGCACCGGCACGGTCACCGAAGGCTTCAAGCAGTGGCGCGCCTACGCCAACACCCAGCCCGATCTGGACGTGGCCAAGCTGCTCAAGCGCTCGACCCCGGTGCTCAGCGACGCCGAGGCCGCCGCTTATGGCGCGCCGTTCCCTGATGTTCACCACAAGGCCGGCGTGCGCGCCTTTCCCAACCTGGTGCCCGACCACGAGAGCGCCCCTGGCGCCGCCATCGGCCGCGAAGCCGCCGCTTTCTGGAGCCGGCAGTGGACGGGCACGAGCTTCATGGCCATCGGCATGACCGACCCGGTGCTGGGGCCGGCGGTGATGCAGTCGCTGCGCCAGTTGATCCGCGGCTGCCCGCCGGCGCTGGAAGTGGCCGAAGCGGGCCACTTCGTCCAGGAGTGGGGCGGGCCAGTGGCCCAGGCGGCACTGACCCACTTCAAGCTGGCATGAGCCGGCGCCACACAGCCACCCGGGCCCTGTCCCCGCCAGCCCGAGATTGACATGCGCGAGACGCTCGACTTCCTGCTCCACGACTGGCTGGCGGTGGACCAGCTGACGGCGCGGCCGCGCTTTGCCGACCATTCGAGCGAGACCTTCGCCGCCGTGCTCGACACTTGCGAGCGCATTGCGCGCGAGAAATACGCGCCTTTCAACCGCCTGGTCGACACCGAGGAGCCGCGTCTCGTGAGCGGCCCGGACGGCGAGCACGTCATCCTGCCGCAAGCCACCCACGACGCCTGGAAGGCCTATGCCGAGTCCGGCATGCTGGCGGCGGCGCAAGACGCCGAATTGGGCGGCATGCAACTGCCTTACACGGTGGAAGCGGCGGCCAACGCCTTTTTCGCCAAAGCTTCTGTCAGCATCGGCGCCGGCTTGCTGACGACCGGCAACGCCAACTTGCTGATGGCCCATGGCACGCCGGCGCAGCAGCGCGTCTTCGCGCACGCCGAGTTCGCCGGCCGCTGGTCGGGCACGATGTGCCTGAGCGAGCCGCAGGCCGGCTCCAGCCTGTCCGACGTCGCCACGCGCGCAACGCCCGACGGCGACGCCTTTGAGGCCGACCCGCTGGGCCCGCGCTACCGGCTGCAAGGCCACAAGATGTGGATCTCGGCCGGCGAGCATGAGCTCACCGAGAACATCGTCCACCTGGTGCTGGCCAAGATCCCGGGTGACGACGGCAGGCTGGTGGCCGGCACACGCGGCGTCTCGCTGTTCATCGTGCCGAAGAAGATGGTCGGCGCCGACGGCGCGCTGACGGGCGAGCGCAACGACGTCGTGCTCGCCGGGCTCAACCACAAATGTGGCTGGCGCGGCACCAGCAACACGCTGCTGAACTTCGGCGAAGGTCGCTTCAAGCCCGGTGGCGCGGCGGGCGCCATCGGCTACCGCGTCGGCGCGCCGGGGCAGGGGCTGCGCTGCATGTTCACGATGATGAACGAAGCCCGCATCGGCGTCGGCATGGCCGCCACCATGCTCGGCATGGCGGGCTACGAGGCGTCGCTGGCCTATGCGCGCCAGCGGCCGCAAGGCCGGCCGATCACCGGCGAAGGCAAGGACGCCTCCAAGCCGCAGGTTCCGATCATCGAACACGCCGACGTCAAGCGCATGCTGCTGGCGCAGAAGTCCTATGCCGAAGGCGCATTGGCGCTGGCGCTGTATTGCGCGCGCCTGGTCGACGAACTGCACACCGGCGACGCCGCGGCGGCGCGCGAGGCCGGCACGCTGCTGGAAGTGCTGACGCCGATCGCCAAGAGCTGGCCCAGCGAGTGGTGCCTGGAAGCCAACTCGCTGGCGATCCAGGTCCATGGCGGCTATGGCTATACGCGCGACTTCCCGGTCGAACAGTATTGGCGCGACAACCGCCTGAACATGATCCACGAGGGCACGCACGGCATCCAGGCGCTGGACTTGCTGGGACGCAAGGTGGTGATGGACGGCGGCGCCGGCCTGGCGCTGCTGGCCCGGCGCATCGACGCCACGCTGCAGCGCGCCGCCGCGGTCGACGCTCTGGCCGAACCGGCCAGAGCGCTGGCCGCGGCGCTGGCGTCGCTGAGCGTGGCGACGAAGTCGGCCTGGGCCACCGGTGTGCCCGAGGAGGCGTTGGCCAACGCCACGCCGTATCTGCAGGCTTTCGGCCATGTCGTGCTGGCCTGGATCTGGCTCGACGTGGCCTGGGTCGCGACGAACGCCAAGCCGGCGCTGAAACAAGGCAAACTGGCGGCAATGCAATATTTCTTCGCCTACGAACTGCCCAAGATCGGCGCCTGGCTGGGCGTGGTGCGCAGCCGCAACCCGCTGTGCCGGCAGATGCAGGACGAATGGTTCTGAGCATGACCACCGCCGGCGTCGAGAAATGGGCCTGGCTGCTGATCTACATCGGCTTGCTGGTGCTGTGCCTGGGCGTGTTCGTCGAGGTTCGCAGCGCCAGCCTGGGCGTGCAGCTTGAAGTGGCCGGCGCGCTCGGCGTCGCGATTGGCGTGCTGATGATCTGGCTGCGCTCGCGCATGAAGGACGACCGCCAATGACGCTGCGCCACCTGGTGATGTGGACGTTGCACGACGCCGCCGACGGCCCGCGCTTCAAGGCCGAACTCGACAGCTGCCGCGGCCTGGTACCGGGCATGCTGGCCTTTGACGTGGCGCTGCGCACAGCCGGCCTGGAAGCCAACGTCGACGTGCTGCTCGATTCGAGCTTCGCCGACGCCGCGGCGCTGGCTGCCTACCAGAACCATCCCCATCACAAGGCGGTCGGCGCGCGCATCGGCCCGCTGCGCGCCAGCCGCCATGTGATGGACTACGACACCGATTCATTCAAGGAGACCGCGCTTTGAGCACCCCCGTCCACCAACTCTTCGACCTCGCCGGCCAGACCGCGCTGGTCACCGGCGGCTCGCGCGGCCTGGGCCTTCAGATCGCCGAGGCGCTCGGCGAAGCCGGCGCCAAGATCATGCTGTGCTCGCGCAAGGCGGCCGACCTCGAAGAAGCCGCCGCCGCCTTGCAGGCCAAAGGCATCGACGCCCAGTGGGTGGCGGCCGACGCCAGCGACCCGGCGCAAGTGAACATGGTGGTCGACGAGACGATGGCGCGGCTGGGTCAGATCGACATCCTGGTCAACAACGCCGGCGCCACCTGGGGTGCGCCGACCGAAGACCACCCGCTGGCGGCCTGGGACAAGGTGATGAACCTGAACATCCGCAGCCTGTTCCTGTTTGCGCAGGCGGTCGGCAAGGCCAGCATGCTGCCGCGGCGCAGCGGCCGCATCATCAACATCGCGTCGATCGCCGGCCTGGGCGGCTCGCTGGAGATGAAGTTCATCGCCTACGGCACCAGCAAAGGCGCGGTGGTGAACTTCACGCGCACGCTGGCCGGCGAATGGGGCCCGCATGGCATCACCGTGAACGCGCTGGCGCCGGGCTTTTTCCCCAGCAAGATGACCCAAGGCGTGCTCGCCAGCTTCGGCGCCGACAACCTGGCCGCGCGCGCGCCGCTGCGCCGTCTTGGCGACGACGACGACCTCAAGGGCGCAGCGCTGCTGTTCGCCAGCGCCGCCGGCAAACACATCACCGGCCAGATCCTGGCGGTGGATGGCGGCGTCAGCGCCGTCCACGGGGGCTGAACGCCGATGTCGAACCGGCTCAAGTTTCCTGTCCACATCCCCTTCGTCGAAGAGCTCGGCCTTGAGCTCTGGGCTTTCGGCGACGGTGAGGCCGAGTTGCGCGTCGACCTCGCCGAGGCGCACCTGAACAGCTGGGAAGTCGCCCATGGCGGCGTCTTGATGACCATGCTCGACGTTGCCATGGCCCACGCCGCACGCAGCGCCAATGGCCGCGAACCCGGCCAGGGCCCGGGCGTGGCCACGATCGAGATGAAGACCAGCTTCATGCGCCCGGCCGAAGGCCGTTTGTGCGCCACCGGCAAGCTGCTGCACCGGACGACGACGATGGCCTTTTGCGAAGGCCGGGTCACCGACGACCGCGGCGCGCTGTGCGCCCACGCCAGCGCCACCTTCAAGTACCTGCGCGGTCTGCCGACCCGCGACCGCCAGGCCAAAGCGCTGCAACGCAGCCACGACAACCCACAGACGGAGGCCGAATGAGCCAGCGCAACAAGCAAATCCTGCTCGCATCCCGCCCGGCGGCCGAGCCGGGCCCGGAAAACTTCCGCCTCGTCGAGGTCGACCTGGCGCCATTGCAGGACGGCCAGGTCTTGGTGCGCCACCATTACCTGAGCCTGGACCCCTATATGCGCGGGCGCATGAGCGAAGCCAAGAGCTACGCCCAGCCGCAGGCCCTGGACACGGTGATGATCGGCGGCACCGTCGGTGAGGTCGTCGAATCGCGCCACGCTGACTTCCAGGCCGGTGACAGCGTCGTCGGCATGGGCGGCTGGCAGCAATACGCTGTGGTCGACGCCAAGCAGCCCGGCGCATTGCGCAAGGTCGACACCCGGCACATCCCGCTGTCGGCTTACCTCGGCGCAGTCGGTATGCCCGGCGTCACCGCCTGGTACGGGCTGACGCAGATCATCGAGCCCAAGGCCGGCGAGACGGTGCTGGTCAGCGCCGCCAGCGGCGCCGTCGGCAGCGTCGTCGGCCAGCTGGCCAAGGCGCGCGACTGCCGCGTCGTCGGCATTGCCGGCGGTGCCGAGAAGTGCGCCTACGTGGTCGACGAACTCGGCTTCGACGCCTGCGTCGACCACAAGGCCCATGGTGACCTCAAATCCATGAGCCAGGCGTTGAAAGAGGCCTGTCCGAAGGGCATTGACGGCAACTTCGAAAACGTCGGCGGCACCGTGCTCGACGCCGTGATGCTGCGCATGAACGCCTTCGGCCGCATTGCCATGTGCGGCATGATTTCGGGCTACAACGGGCTGCCGATTCCGCTCGCCAACCCGTCGCTGATCTTGCAGTCGCGGCTCAAGGTGCAAGGATTCATCGTCAGCGAGCATCTGGCGCTGTGGCCGCAGGCGCTCAAGGAACTGGGTACGATGCTGGCCAACGGCCGGCTCAAGACCCGCGAGTCGGTTGCCCAGGGCCTGGCCAGCGCGCCCGAGGCTTTTCTGGGCTTGCTCAAAGGCCGCAACCTCGGCAAACAGCTGGTCAAGCTGGTCTGACGTGCTCGCCGACGCCGCCCGCGCCCGTGCCAGCGCCGCTGTGCTGCACTGGCACTGGGCGCGCTTCGCCGATCTGGGCGTCGACAACCTCTACGACGCGCTGGCCTTGCGCTGCCGCGTCTTCATCCTCGAGCAAGGCCCTTATCTGGACCCCGACGGCGTCGACCGCCAAGCCTGGCATTTGCTGGGCCGGGCCGCCGGCGGCGACTTGCAGGCCTATCTGCGCGTCGTCGACCCCGGGGTGAAGTACGCCGAACCCTCGATCGGCCGCGTCATCACCGCAGCAAGCAGTCGCGGCCAGGGCCAGGGCCGCCAGTTGATGGTCGAAGGCTTGGCGCGCTGCGCCAGCGCCTGGCCGGGGCGGGCTGTGCGCATCAGCGCCCAGGCCCATCTGCAAGCCTTCTACGCCAGCCTGGGTTTTCGCGCTGTCGGCCCCGCTTATCTCGAAGACGACATCCCACACGTGGAAATGATCAGGAGCGCACCATGACCACTCACGAAGTCACCAACCAGAGCACGCCGCTGGTTGGCGTCAACCTGTTTCGTGCCAACCGGCCGCTTCAGGACGCACTGCGCTGGCACCACCCGGGCTTCGACGCCGCGCGTTTCGACGCCCTCGGCGCCGAGGTCGGCAGCGCGGCGGTGCAGACCGATGCCCGCCTGGCCAACAGCCACGCGCCGGTGTTGCGCACGCATGACCGCTTCGGCCACCGCATCGACGAGGTCGAGTTCCACCCCAGCTACCACGCCTTGCTCGGCGGTGCGCTGCGCCAGCGGCTGCATGGTGCGCCCTGGGCCGAGGGTCCGGGCGGCCACATCGAGCGCGCCGCCGCCTTCATGCTCTACACCGAGGCCGAACCCTCGGTGCTGTGCCCGGTGTCGATGAGCTACGCGGTGACGCCGGCGCTGCGCGCCAACCCCGGCTTGTTCGCCCACTGGGGCGCCAAGATCGCCGACCCGCACTACGACAGCCGCTTCGTGCCCGCCAGCGCCAAGCGCGCGGTGACCATGGGCATGGGCATGACCGAGAAGCAGGGCGGCTCGGACGTGCGCGCCAACACGACGCGCGCCGAACCCGACGGCGAGGACGGCTGGGGCCGGCGCTTTGCCATCACCGGCCACAAGTGGTTCATGTCGGCGCCGATGTGCGACGCCTTCCTGGTGCTGGCGCAAACCGCCACCGGCCTCAGCTGCTTCTTCATGCCGCGCTGGCTTCCCGGTGGCAGCCTGAACGCCATCCAGATCCAGCGCCTGAAGCACAAGCTGGGCAACCAGGCCAACGCCAGCTCGGAGGTCGAGTTCCAGCGCGCCACGGCCTGGCTGGTCGGCGAAGAAGGGCGCGGCGTGCCGCAGATCCTGGCGATGGGCGCGATCACCCGGCTCGATTGCGCGCTCGGCACCTCGGGGCTGATGCGCCAGGCCTTGTCGCTGGCGCTGCACCACACGGCGCAGCGCCATGCCTTCGGCAAGCCGCTGATCGCGCAGCCGCTGATGAAGAACGTGCTCGCCGACCTGGCGCTGGAAAGCGAAGCCGCCACCGCCTTGGCGATGCGGCTGGCGCGCGCGCTCGACCGCTGCGAACATGGCCAGGATCCGCACGGCCACGAAGCGGTGATGCGCCGCCTGTTGACGCCGGTCGCCAAGTTCTGGATCTGCAAGCGCGGCAGCCAGTTCGCCCAGGAGGCGATGGAATGCCTGGGCGGCAACGGTTACGTCGAAGACGCCGGCGAAGGTGTGATGGCGCGCATCTACCGCGAGATGCCGGTCAACTCGATCTGGGAAGGCGCCGGCAACATCCAGGCGCTGGACTTGCTGCGCGCCTTGCGCGGCGCCGCCGTGGCCGAAGCGCTGGCGCATGAACTCGAGCCGGTGCGCGGCGCCCACCCGGCGCTGGACCGCGCGCTGGCCGACGTGCTGGCGGCGATGGACGGCATCACCCACGAAGCGCAGGCGCGCCGGCTGGCGCGCGACGTCGCGCTGCTGCTGCAAGCCGGGCTGCTGCGCCAGACCGCCGGCGACGCCGTGTTCGACGCCTTTTGCGTATCGAGGCTGGCCGGACAGGCCGATGTTTTCGGCTTGTTGCCCGCCGGGCTGGACCTGGATGCCGTCATCGACCGCGCGCAGCCGGTCGAAGTGGCTTGAACACCAAGGAGATTCCCATGAACGACTGGCAAGGCCGCACGGCGGTGATCACCGGCGCTGCTTCGGGCTTCGGGCTGGAGGCCAGCCGCATCGCCGCGCGCGCTGGCATGCAGATCGTCATGGCCGACGTCCAGCACGACGCGCTGGAACTGGCCGCCACCGAGGTCAAGGCGCTGGGCGCCAAGGTGTTGCCGTTCCGCCTGGACGTGAGCAAGGCCGCCGAGGTCGAGGCCTTGGGCGCGGCGACGATGGCGCGCTTTGGCGCCCCGCATTTCGTCTTCAACAACGCCGGTGTCGGCGCCGGCGGCTTGATCTGGGAGCACAGCGCGAAGGACTGGGACTGGGTGGTCGGCGTCAACCTGCTGGGCGTGGCCCATGGCGTGCGCGTCTTCACGCCGCTGATGCTGGCTGCTGCCACGGCCGACCCCGGCTACCGCGGCCACATCGTCAACACGGCGTCGATGGCCGGGCTGCTGAACGCGCCCAACATGGGGGTCTACAACGCCACCAAGAGCGCGGTGGTCAGCATCAGCGAGACGCTGTTCCAGGACCTGGCGCTGGTCACGACCCAGGTCCATGCGCACCTGCTGTGTCCGTTCTTCGTGCCCACCGGCATCCACCGCAGCGAGCGCAACCGCCCGGCCGAGATGAAGGATGCCGCGGCCAAGCCCACGCGCAGCCAGCTCATCGCGCAGGCCATGAGCGACAAGGCGGTGAGCAGCGGCAAGCTCACGGCAGCGCAGATCGCGCAATACGTCTTCGACGCCATGGCCGAGCAGCGCTTCTACATCTACAGCCACCCGAAGGCGCTGGGCGGCGTGCAGGTGCTGCTCGAAGACCGCATGCTGCAGCGCAACCCGACCGACCCGTTCAAGGAGCGGCCGGACATCGGCGAGCGGCTGCGCCAGGCGTTGCGCGAAGGTTGAGGCGCGGCAGCCGCCGGGCCGGTCCACGGCCGGCACAGGCGCTGGCATTGGCCCCTGCGTGGCCGCCAACCCTCGCCGCTAGCGTGCAACACCACACTAGGGTGCGCGCTGCCGGCGCCGGATCAACCAGTACGCCGCCGGCACCACGAACATCGACAGCAACGGCGCGCTCAGCATGCCGCCCACCATCGGCGCGGCAATGCGTTGCATCACCTCGCTGCCAGTGCCGGCACCCCACAACAGCGGCAGCAGACCGGCAACGATGACGGCCACCGTCATCGCCTTGGGACGCACTCGCAACACGGCACCTTCGCGGATGGCGTCGAGCAGGTCGTCGTCGCCGAGCGCTCCTTTGGCCAGCCGAGCGGCCCAGGCTTGATTGAGATAAAGCAGCATGATGACGCCGAACTCCGCCGCCACCCCCGCCAGAGCGATGAAGCCCACCGCGCTGGCCACCGACCGGTTGTGCCCCAGCGCCCACAGCAGCCAGACGCCGCCCACCAGCGCGAACGGCAGGGTGGCCATGATGAGCAAGGCTTCGTCGAAACGGCGGAAGGTGAGGTACAGCAGCACGAAGATGATCAGCAGCGTGAACGGCACGACCAGCTTGAGCTGGGCGCTGGCGCGCTCGAGGAATTCGAACTGACCTGACCAGGTGACCGAATAGCCCACCGGCAGCGCGACCGTGTCGGCAACGGCGCGCTGCATGTCCAGCACCGCACCGCGCAGATCGCGGCCGCGGATGTCGACGTAGACGAAGCCGGCCAGGCGAGCGTTCTCGCTGCGCAGCATCGGCGGGCCGGCGCTGACGCGGATGCTTGCCACGTCAGCCAGCACCAGGCGCTGGCCCCGGGCCGTGACGATGGGCAGCGCGCGCAGCCTGTCGATCGAGTCGCGAAACTCCCGCGGGTAACGCAGGCTGATCGGATAGCGCTGCAGGCCTTCGACGGTTTCGCCGATGTTCATGCCGCCTATCGCACCAGTCACCAGCTCCTGCACGTCGGCAATGTTCAGTCCATAGCGCGCTGCGTCGGCGCGGTGGATGTCGATGTCGAGGTAGCGCCCGCCGGTCAGGCGTTCGGCCAAGGCGCTGCTGACGCCGGGCACGGTCTTGACGGCGGCCTCGATCTGGCCGGCGAGTTGGTCGATCGTGTTCAGGTCCGGCCCTGCCACCTTCACGCCCACCGGACTCTTGATGCCGGTGGCCAGCATGTCGATGCGGTTGCGGATCGGCGGCACCCAGATGTTGGACAGTCCCGGCACACGCACCGTGCGGTCCAACTCCTCCACCAGCTTTTCGGGCGTCATGCCGGCGCGCCATTGCTCGCGCGGCTTGAACTGGATCGTGGTCTCGAACATCTCCAGCGGTGCCGGGTCGGTGGCAGAGTCGGCGCGACCCGCCTTGCCGTAGACGCTCAGCACCTCGGGCACGGTGCGGATCAGGCGGTCGGTCTGTTGCAGCAGTTCGCCGGCTTTGCCCGCTGACAGCCCAGGCAGCGCCGTGGGCATGTACAGCAGGTCGCCTTCGTCCAGCGCCGGCATGAACTCGCTGCCGATGTGCTGCAGTGGCCACAAGCTGGCCAGCAGCACGCCGGCGGCCGCTACCAGCGTCAGCCGGGGCCACTTCAACACGACATCGAGCAAGGGGCGGTAGATCGAGATCAACGCGCGGTTCAGCGGGTTGGCGTCTTCCTTGGGAATGCGCCCGCGCACGAGGTAACCCATCAGCACCGGTATCAGCGTCACCGCCATGCCGGCGGCGGCGGCCATCGAATAGGTCTTGGTATAGGCCAGCGGCGCGAACAGTCGCCCCTCCTGAGCTTGCAGCGTGAAGACCGGAATGAAGCTCAGGGTGATGATCAGCAGCGAGAAGAACAGCGCCGGGCCGACCTCGGTCGCCGCGTTGCCGATGACCCGCCAATGCTCATCGCCCTTGATCGTGTCACCCGGGTGCTCGTGGGCCCAGCGTTCCAGATGTTTGTGCGCGTTCTCGATCATCACCACCGCGGCGTCCACCATGGCGCCAATGGCGATGGCGATGCCGCCCAGCGACATCACGTTGGCATTCACACCCTGCTGCTGCATGACGATGAACGCGACCAGGATGCCCAGCGGCAACGACACGATGGCCACCAGCGCGCTGCGCAGATGAAACAGGAACAGCAAGCACACCGCGGCGACGACAGCGAACTCCTCGATCAGCTTGACGCCCAGGTTCCGCACCGCGCGCTCGATCAGGCCGGAGCGGTCGTACACCGTCACGATCTGCACGCCTTCGGGCAGTCCCTTCTGAAGCTCGGCCAGCTTGGCCTTCACGGCGCGGATGGTTTCGAGCGCGTTCTTGCCCGAGCGCATCACGATCACGCCGCCAACCGCTTCGCCCTCGCCGTTGAGCTCGCCGATGCCGCGTCGCATCTCGGGGCCGGTCTGCACCCGGGCCACGTCGCCCAAGCGCACCGAGGTGCCGGCGGCGGTGGTCGCCAAAGGAATCGCACGAAAGTCATCCAGCGTCTTCAGGTAGCCGCTGGCGCGCACCGCATACTCGGCGTCACCCAGCGCCACCATCGCACCGCCGGCTTCCTGGTTGCCGCGCGCCAGCGCGTTGCTGACCATGGCCTGGGTGATGCCGTAGGCAGCCAGCTTGTCCGGGTCGAGCACGATCTGGTACTGCTTGACCATGCCGCCCACGCTGGCCACTTCGGACACGTCGGGCACGGTCTTGAGCTCGAAGCGCAGGAACCAGTCCTGCAGCGCGCGCAGTTGCGACAGATCGTGGCCACCGCTGCGGTCGACCAGCGCGTACTGGTAGATCCAGCCCACGCCGGTGGCGTCGGGGCCGATCGACGATTTGGCGTTGGTCGGCAGGCGCGACTGCGCCTGGTTCAGGTACTCCAGCACCCTCGATCGGGCCCAGTACAGGTCGACCTTGTCGTCGAACAGCACGTAAACGAAGCTGTCGCCGAACATCGAGAAACCACGAACCGCGCGCGTCCCCGGCACCGACAGCATGGTCGTCGTCAACGGGTAGGTGACCTGGTTCTCGACGATCTGCGGCGCCTGCCCGGGCCAG
>JAUYAJ010000146.1 GCA_030693565.1 Rubrivivax sp. | reverse complement strand
TGCAGGCGCAGGTGGTCAACCTGCTGCAGGACCTGCAGCAGCGCTTGGGCATTGCCTACATCTTCATCGCCCACGACCTGGCGGTGGTGCGCCACATCGCCAGCCACGTCGCCGTGATGTACCTCGGCCGGATCGTCGAGTTCGCCGACAAAGCCACGCTGTTCGAAGCGCCGCGCCACCCCTATACCCAGGCGCTGCTGGCCGCGATCCCGGTGCCCGAGCCCGGCGCTTCGCCGCCGGGCTCGCTGCTGCAAGGCGACGTGCCGAGCCCGCTGAACCCGCCGCCGGGCTGCCACTTTCACACCCGCTGCCCGCATGCGCGCGCCGTCTGCGCCGAACGCGAGCCGCCGCCCGAGCGGCACGACAGGGGCATGCTAGCCTGCCACCGCTGGCGCGAGATCGCGGTGCCGGCAGCGCGGCCCGAACCGCCGTCGACACCGGCGCAGCAGCGCCTGGCCCGGCTGCAGTCGGCCTTCGTCCGCTGAGCGCACGCTGCAACGCCCATCACCACCACGCCACCCCGATCACCACCCTGAGGAGACCGCCGCGATGAACACCCCCACCCGCACCCTGCTCGCCGCGCTGCTGCTCGGCAGCGTGACGCTGGCCGGCGCCCAGGCGCTGCCGCATTTCCGCGTCGGCCTGGCCGAGGACCCCGACGTGCTCGACCCGACGCTGGCGAGCACCTTCGTCGGCCGCATCGTGTTCAGTGCGCTGTGCGACAAGCTGATCGACCTCGACGAGAAGCTCGGCATGGTGCCGCAGCTGGCGCAGAGCTGGTCCTGGTCGGCCGACAACAAGGCGCTGACGATGAAGCTGCGCCCCGGCGTGAGCTTCCACGACGGCGAGCCCTTCGACGCCGCCGCCGTCAAGTTCAACATCGAGCGCCACAAGACGATGGCCGGCAGCAACCGCCGCGGCGAGCTCGCACCGGTGACCAGCGTCGACGTCGTCGACCCGATGACCGTGCGGCTGAACCTGAACGCACCTTTCGCGCCGCTGCTCGCCGCGCTGAGCGACCGCTCCGGGATGATGCTGAGCCCGAAGGCAGCGCAGGCCGCAGGTGACAAGTTCGGCCTCAAGCCGGTGTGTTCGGGGCCGTTCAAGTTCGTCGAGCGCGTGGCCCAGGACCGCATCGTGCTCGAGCGCTTCGACGGCTACTGGAACAAAGGCGCGGCGAACTTCTCGCGCATCACCTACACCCCGATCACCGACGCCACCGTGCGGCTGGCCAACCTGAAGTCGGGCCAGCTCGACTTCATCGAGCGCGTCGCGGCGAGCGACATCGAGAAGATCAAGGCCGACAAGAAGTTCAAGACCGCGGCGATCACCGAAATCGGCTACCAGGGCATCACGATCAACATCGGCAAGAGCGATCGATCGCAGCAGAACCCGCTGGGCAAGGACGCCCGCGTGCGCGAAGCCTTCGAGCTCGCGCTCGACCGCCAGGGCCTGGCCCAGGTGGTGATGGACAACGAGGCCGCCGTCGGCAACCAGTGGGTTGCGCCGAGCAACCCGTACTACGCCAAGACCTCGCCGATCCCCAAGCGCGACGTCGAGAAGGCCAAGGCGCTGCTCAAGGCCGCCGGCGTGACGCGGCCCAGCTTCACGCTGCTGACGCCGACCACCAGCGACGCCCAGCGCCTGGCGCTGGTGATCCAGGCGATGACGCGCGACGCCGGCTTCGACGTCAAGATCCAGTCGGCCGAGTTCGCGACTTCGCTGGCGATGAACGACAAGGGCGACTACGACGCCTACGTGCTGGCCTGGAGCGGCCGGCCCGACCCCGACGGCAACCTGTACACCTTCAACGCCTGCAAGCAGCCGCTCAACACCTCGGGCTACTGCGACGCGGAGACCGACAAGCTGCTCAACCAGAGCCGCAGCGTGCAGAACCCGGCCGAGCGCAAGAAGATCTTCGAACAGGTGGCCGCGCGCATCGGCAAGGAGCGCCCGATCATCTACCTGTACCACCGCAACTGGCTCTGGGCCTACAACCCGAAGCTGACCGGCGTGCGCGAGATCCCCGACGGGCTGCTGCGCGTCAGCGGCCTGAAGATGGCGCCCTGAGCCCGGCGCGCCGACCATGCTCGAGTTCCTCGTCAGGCGCCTGACGACGATCGTGCCGACACTGGTGCTGGTGTCGATGCTGATCTTCGGCCTGCAGGAGCTGCTGCCGGGCGACCCGGCGCTGGTGCTCGCCGGCGAGGACGCCGACCCCAGCGTCATCGCCCACCTGCGCGAGAAGCTCAACCTCGACAAGCCGCTGCCGCTGCGTTATGCGTACTGGGTCGGCGGCGTGCTGCAGGGCGACCTGGGCGACTCGGTGCGCAGCGGCCAGCCGGTGCTCGACCTGATCCTGCAGAAGCTGCCGGTGACGATCGAGCTGGCGCTGCTGTCGATGGCGGTGGCGCTGCTGATCGGGATCCCGACCGGCATCGTCGCGGCGATCAGCCGCGGCACGGTCTGGGACCATGGCGCGACGGCGTTCGCGCTGTCGGGGTTGTCGATGCCCAACTTCTGGCTCGGCATCCTGATGATCATGCTGTTCTCGGTGCATCTCGGCTGGCTGCCGGCCTCGGGTTACGTGAGCCCCTTCGAGGACCTGGGCGCCAACCTGGCGTCGATGGTGATGCCGGCCTTCGTGCTCGGCACCGGCATCGCCGCAGTGCTGATGCGCCACACGCGCAGCGCGATGCTGCAGGTGCTGTCGGCCGACTATGTGCGCACCGCGCGCGCCAAGGGCCTGCGCGAGCATGTCGTGGTCGTCAAGCACGCGCTGCGCAACGCGCTCACACCGGTGATCACGCTGGGCGCGCTCGAGCTCGGCTCGCTGCTGTCGGGCGCCGTCCTGACCGAGCAGGTGTTCTCGATCCCGGGCTTCGGCAAGCTCGTCGTCGATTCGGTGTTCAACCGCGACTACGCCGTCGTCCAGGGCGTCGTGCTCGTGACCGCCACCGCCTACATCACGCTCAACCTGCTGGCCGACCTGGCCAACTTCGCGGTCAACCCGCGGCTGCGCCAGTGAAAGCCCGCCGACACCACCGCCCACACCACTGCCGATGACCACTGCCGTCCTGACCACGCCACCATCGACCCCGCCCGCGCCGCAGGCCGGGCAGTTCCAAAGCTGCTTGGCAGGCGTGACGTGAAGCGAAGGCTTCGTGTCATCATGGAACGGGCAAAGGCCGACGAAGTCGGCTCCCTGCTTCTTCAAGCTCACGCCGTAGCTCTC
>JAUYAJ010000144.1 GCA_030693565.1 Rubrivivax sp. | reverse complement strand
CCTCCGCCAGCCGTTCTTCAGCTCGCCTGACACGGGCAAACCCCATAGATACACAGCCCTTCGGCGTGGGGCCGAAAAGCCGTTGCGCTGCGCGGGCTTACGAGGGCGTGTCACTTGTAACTGTCAAAGTCGGGTCAGAGGTTGAGAGGCAATCCCATGGGCCCATGGGATTGCCTCTCAACCTCTCAGGTCGCCGGCTGCAGCGTCGCCACCGGCTCGGGCGCCAGCAGCGAGCCGTCGCGCAAGCCGCGCGCGGTGGCCAGCAGCAAGGCGAGGATCACCAGCGTGGCCAGCGCCAGCAGCGCCGCGCCGAGCACGACCAGCGGTGTGCCCGGCGTGGCCAGGCGCAGCGTCAGCGCCGCCAGCGCGGTGAGCGGAAAACTCAGCGCCCAATGCGCCAGCCCGAACGGCAGCGCAGCGATGCGCCGGGCCAGCGTGGCGACCCAGAGGAAGCTGAACATCGCCATCCCCCACAGCATCCAGACCAGCAGCGCGGGGGCGCCGAACTGCAGCGCCGCCAGGCCGACCACGGCCGGCGGGGCGATGACGATGAAGGCGGTCGGCAGCAGGCGTTCGGCCCACAAGCCCTGGCTGGCGATGCGCACCAGGATCAAGGCCATCAGCAGTGGCCAGAACAGCAGCCCGACGCCGAACTGCGCCGCCGCCCAGTCGCCCTGGCCCAGCGGCACGCCGGCCAGCGGCACCAGCACATTGCCCACCATGGGGATGAACAGCGCCGGCGTCACGCCGGCCCATTGCAGGCCGCCTTGCGCCGCTGAGCGCCACCAGCGCGCCAGCACCCAGCCGGTGACGAACAGCTGCACCAGCGAGGCCGCCCACCACAGGGCGACGAACAGCGGCCGCGGCCCGGCCACCGAGACGGCGACGGTGAGCAGCAGCATGAAGGCGATCGGCAGCGCGGCGACAAAAGCATGGCGCACCGGATGGCGGCGGTCTTCGGCCCAGGCCTCGGGGTAGCGCCAGCCGCGCAGCACCGTGGCCACGGCGAGCACCGCGAAGACGAGCGCCGCCAGGCCGCCGGCCAGCAGCGCGACGGCATGCGCCGGCTGGCCCAGCAAAGGCACGCTCCGCAGCCAGGCCAGCGACAGGCCGGCCAGCCCCATGACCAGCGAATACCAGCCAGGCAACAAGAACTTGAGCGGGGTCACGGAGGGTTGCATGGCGTCGGCAATGGAGGCGGCCCGGCGAGCGACTGGCGACATGCGGCGCCGTCAGGCGGCGCATGAGGAAGGGCAGAGGCGCCCGGACAGCCGGCGCGCTACTTCAGGCGCGCGCCATGGGCGTCGAGCACCGACACCGTGATGTCGATGCCGGCGCCGACGCTCTGGGTGACGGTGCAGAAGGCCTCGAACTGCGTCAGCACACGTTCCAGGTGCTGCAAGGCCTCGGCCGGCACGCCCAGCGTCAGCGTGACCTGCATGGCCAGCACGCGCAGCCGGCCCTCGGCGTTGCGGCCGATCTCGGCCGTGACCTCGGCGCTGATCGGCTCGGGCTGCTGCTTGTACTTGCGCAGCGCGAACAGCAGCGAGTCGGCCAGGCAATTGCCCACGGCGGCGGCCAGCAACTGCACCGGTGACGGCCCAGCGCCCTGGCCCAGCGGCGCCGGCTCGTCGGCACGCAGTGCGGCGATGCCAGGGCCGAAGTCGACATCGAACTGGTAGTCGTGCGCCTGCGCCAGGCGGATGGTGACTCTTTCTTCGCTCATCGTTTCCTCATCTCAGCTTGGCCAGCAGTTCCTGGACGTCGGCCAGCACGGCGTCGAGTTGCTCGTCGCTGGCGGCCGTGGCGCCCAGCCGCGCCTGCAACTCCTGCTGCATGAAGCACACCGTCATGCGCACGTAGGTGCTGTCCAGCGCCTTGCGCACCGCCGCCATCTGGCCCGCAATATCGAGGCAGGGCTGGCCTTCCTCGATCATGCGCTGGATGCCTCGCAACTGCCCTTCGGCACGCTTGAGGCGGTTCAGCAGGTCGGTGCGCACCTTGGCGTCGGCTAGCTCGGACATGGCGCAGGTCTCCTTCGGGGCTCGTGGCTTGCCGTCCATTGTCTGCGCTCCGGCCGATTTCTGGGTCACGAGCAGGCGATGCGGCTCTCGGGCACGCCCAGCTTCTTCAGCATCCAGCCCAGCGGGCAGACATTGGTGAAGCCGAACTGGAACAGGTTCAGGCCAACGAAGGCGGTGAAGGCCAGCGCCCAGGGGCTGACGAACAGCGGGCTGGCTTCGACGCCGAGCAACAGCGAAACGATGATGAACAAGCCTGCAAAAACACGGATGTAACGTTCGACGGTCATGGTGTGACTCCTGAGTCAGTGGTGGAAAGGGGTTTGCGGGTCCGGTTCACCGCGTAGTACAGAACCGGAATGACGACCAGCGTCAGCAAGGTCGAGACGAAGATGCCGAAGATCAGCGCGATCGCCAGCCCGTTGAAGATCGGGTCATCGAGGATGAAAAAGGCGCCGGTCATTGCCGCCAGACCGGTCAAGGCGATGGGCTGCGCGCGCACCGCGGCGGCGCTGATCACGGCGTCCTTCAAGGCCAGCCCTTGCGCGACCTGCAGCTCGATGAAGTCGACGAGCAGGATCGAGTTGCGCACGATGATCCCGGCCAGCGCGATCATCCCGATCATCGAAGTAGCGGTGAACTGCGCGCCGAGCAAGGCATGGCCCGGCATGACACCGATGATGGTCAGCGGAATCGGCGCCATGATGACCAGCGGCGTCAGGTAGCTGCGGAACT
>JAUYAJ010000143.1 GCA_030693565.1 Rubrivivax sp. | reverse complement strand
CCTCCGCCAGCCGTTCTTCAGCTCGCCTGACACGGGCAAACCCCATAGATACACAGCCCTTCGGCGTGGGGCCGAAAAGCCGTTGCGCTGCGCGGGCTTACGAGGGCGTGTCACTTGTAACTGTCAAAGTCGGGTCTGAGGCCCGGCGCTCACTTCGTGGCCGCTTTGTCGGCTTTGTCGGCCTTGGCCGGCGCGCTGGCTGGCTTCTTGGTGAAGGCCGCGCCGCCGACGGTGAGGCCGGCTTGCGAGAAGCGGCTGGCGTTGCCCTCGCCGATGCCGCCGACGCGCTCGACGAGGTCGCCCCAGTCCTTGAAGGCGCCGCTCTTGCGGGCTTCGAGGATCTTGCCCGACAGCGCTGGGCCGATGCCTTTGACGGTTTCGAGCTCGGCCTGGTTGGCACGGTTGACGTCGACCGCGGCGCCGGCGTGCAGGCTGATGGCGGTCAGGATGGCGATGAAAAAGTGACGGAACATGGCGGGCTCCTGAGGAGGTGTTGGCGCCTTGGCCCACCTGCAGCGACATGCCGCAGGCGTCGGGCGCAGCGCCAGTCTGGACATCCGGCCCTGGCTTGGCGATCCCTCCGCGGGATGCCCGCCTGCGCGGTCCCCCGCGCGAGGGTCAGGCCGGCCGCAACATGGCGGTGGCCTGCGCCAGCACCTGGGCCCTCTGCGGCCACGACGGAGTACCCTGGACGATGCGCACGCTCGGCCCCCAGGCCCGCCACAAGGCGGGGTCCGAGGGCCCCAGCACCGACAGCAGTGGTGCGCCGACCGCAGCGGCCATGTGGCCGGGGCCGGTGTCGTTGGAGATCATCAGCCCGGCGTCGGCCAGCAAGGCGGCGTAGGCGCCCAGGCCGACGCCGCGCAGCTGCGTGACGCCAGCGAAGTGGGTGTCGGCCAGGGCTTCCTCGCCCGGCCCCGGGCAGACCAGCAGATCACGCCCCAGCGCGCGCAGTTCGTCGGCGGCAAAGGCGGCGAACTCGGGCCAGGTCTTGTCCTGCTTGGCCCAGGTGCCGCCGGCAAACGGGCAGATCACGATGTAACCCGGCTTGACGCCATGCTGCTCGCGCAAGGCGCGCGCCTGCTCGCGGTGGGCGGCCGTCAGCCGTAGGTCGATCGACACCGGCAGCGCGGCGTCGGCACCGAGCAAGGCGCTGCCCAGATGCCAGTAGACCTCGAGCTCGTGGCGGCCGCGCTGGCGGGTGACGCTGCGCCCGAGCAGCAGGCTGCGGCCTTCGTGGGCGTGGCCGATGGCGCGCAGCCCGGCCAGCCGCATCTCCAGCGCGCTCGACAGCGAATAGGGAAAGCAGACCGCGTTGAGTCGGCGCTCGAAGCCGGGGTCGAGCGCGCCGGCGTCGCGCCGCAGCGCGCGCAGCTGGCGCACCCGCTCGGGCAGCGTCTTGGCCAGCACATGCACCGGCCAGCCATGGCCGGCCAGCAGGTCGCGCGCCCAGCCTTTGCCGAGTAATTGCGGCGCGTAGCCGGCGTCGGCCAGGCGTTGCAGCGTCGGCACGCCCAGCGTGACATCGCCGACCCAGTTGCGCAGGCGGATGATGAGCGGGCGGGGCGGCGGGGTGGCGGCAGGCATGGGGCGGATAATCGGCGGCGATTCTGCCACCTGCGCCTGTGCGCGCCGCCTGCATGTCTGCTGCCCTGTTGCCTTCCGCCGAACTGATTGCCACCCACGACCGTCTGCTGGCGCGTGCTGACTGGCCGGGCGCCGATCCCGCAGTCGCTGCCGCCAGCGACGCCTGGTGGCCCTGGGTGCAGGCCAATCACCGCTTCAACAGCTTGCTCTGGGCTGAAGAGGACCTGGCGCGGCGCACGACCGTGGCCGACAGCGAGATCGCCGCCAACAAGCGCGCCATCGACGGCTTCAACCAGGCCCGCAACGACGCCACCGAGCGCATCGACGAATTGCTGCTGGTGGCGCTGGGCCTGGTCGACGAAGCCTCGGCGCGCAGCGACGCGCCGCTGGCGCGGGTGCCCGCTGGCGCGCGCCTGAACAGCGAGACCGCCGGCAGCATGGTCGACCGGCTGTCGATCATGGCGCTGAAGGCGCATGCAATGCGCGCGCAGACCGAGCGCAGCGATGTCGACGACGCTCACCGCGCCGCCAGCGCCGTCAAGCTCGAGCGGCTGCAGCAGCAGCGGCGCGACCTCGGCGGCTGCCTCGACAGCTTGCTCGCCGATGCGCAGGCCGGGCGCGCCTACTTCAAGGTCTACCGCCAGTTCAAGATGTACAACGACCCGCGCCTGAATCCGGCCCTGGTGCGAGAGCGTCAGCGCAGCGGCGGGTGAAGCTGCTGATCGTCAAGACGACGTCGATGGGCGACGTCGTCCATGCCATGCCGGCGCTCAGCGACATATGCGCCCACGTGCCTGGCCTGCAGGTCGACTGGTTGGTCGAGTCGCCGTTTGCCGCCATCCCGCGCCTGCACCCCGGCGTGCGCCGGGTGTTGCCGATGGCCTGGCGAAAATGGCGCCACCGTCTCTTCGCCCGCGACACCTGGGCGGCGATGGCGGCGCTGCGCACCGAGCTGCGCCGCGAACCCTATGACCTGGTGCTCGACCTCCAGGGCTTGCTCAAGAGCGCGCTCTGGGGCCGGCAGGCGATCGGGCCGCTGGCGGGTTACGACCGCCACAGCGGCCGCGAGCCGGCGGCGAGCTGGCTCTACCAGCGCCGCGCCGCGGTGCCGCAGACCTGGCATGCGGTGCAGCGCTGCCGCGCGCTGGCCGCCGCCCACC
>JAUYAJ010000124.1 GCA_030693565.1 Rubrivivax sp. | reverse complement strand
TTGAGCATGACGGCGGCCGAATGCTGGCGCGGCGCCACCAGCGGCAGCCCGGCCAGGCAGCGCACCTGCAGCCCGAACTGCGAGACATCGCAGGCGTCGATGCTGTAGTGACCGGAGTTGTGCGGCCGCGGCGCCATCTCGTTGGCCACCAGCGAGCCATCGGCAAGGACGAAGAACTCGACGCAGAGCACGCCGACGTAGTCCATCGACGCCGCCAGGCGGCCGGCGTGTTCGATGGCGCGCTGCGCCAGCGCGCTATCGACGTCGGGCGCCGGCACCTGGGTGACGGCGAGGATGCCGGCGCGGTGCAGGTTTTGCTGCACTGGCAGGTTGACCCACTGGCCGTCGCTGCCGCGGGCGACGATGACGCTGAGCTCCTGGGCCAGCGCCAGCCGCTGCTCGAGCACACAAGGCGCGCGGCCCAGCGCAGTCCAGGCTGGCGCCAGTTCGGCCAGCGTGGCCACGGCTTGCTGGCCTTTGCCGTCGTAACCGAGCTGCGCGGTCTTGAGGATGCCGGGCAGCAGTCCCGGGTCGATGGCGATCAGGTCGGCCTCGGACTCGATCAGCGCGAACGGCGCGCAGGGGATGCCGCAGGCCTGGAAATGGCGCTTCTCGGCAGCTCGCTGCTGGCAGATCTGCACCGCGGCCGCCGACGGCGCCACCGGCAGCGACGCCGCCAGCGTGCTGAGCGTCAGCGCGGGGACGTTCTCGAACTCAGTGGTGATCGCCGCGCATTGGCGTGCCATCGCGGCCAGGCCAGCCGGGTCTTCGTAGCGGCTGCGCACGTGCAGATGGGAGACGCGGCCGGCCGGGCTGTCGGCGTCGGCATCGAGCACCGCGGTGCGGTAGCCCAGCGTCTGCGCGGCGTGGACGAACATGCGCCCGAGCTGGCCGCCGCCGGTCACGCCCAGCATCAAGGGCAGACCATCGGCACCCGGGGTGCCGGGCAGCAGCGCGCCGGCGCTCACTGCAGGCCCTGGGTCATCGCGCGCGCCGCCGCGGTCTGGCTGGCACGGAAGGCCTCGAGCCGGGCCAGCAGCGCCGGGTCATGCGCTGCCAGCAAGGCCACCGCGAACAAGGCGGCGTTGGCAGCCCCGGCGGCGCCGATGGCAAAAGTGGCCACCGGCACGCCCTTGGGCATCTGCACGATCGAGTACAGCGAGTCCAGGCCTTGCAGGTGGCGGCTGGCCACCGGCACACCGAGCACCGGCACCGTGGTCTTGGCGGCCAGCATGCCGGGCAGGTGGGCAGCCCCGCCCGCGCCGGCAATGATGGCGCGCAAGCCGCGCGCCTGCGCCTGCTCGGCGAAGCGGAACATGTCGTCGGGCATGCGGTGCGCCGACACCACCTGGACCTCGTGGGTGATGCCGAACTCGGTCAGGGTGTCGGCCGCTGCGCGCATCGTGTCCCAGTCGGACGCCGAGCCCATCACTATGGAAATGACTGTCATGTGGTTCGCTGAGTGTTCAAGGCTGTGAGCGGCGGACGGCCGGCTGGCTGGAAAGATCGAATTCGGCCGCGACGCGGGCGCCCAGGCGGGCCTGCACCGCCTGCAGACCGGTCAAGGCGTCGCCAGCCCGGCGGGCCAGCGCCGCAGCCCGCCCCGACTCGCCCAGCGCCGCCGCCAGCGTCTGCAGGCGTGCCAGCGCCAGTGCTTGTTCTTCGGTGTCGCTGTGGGCCGGCATGGCTTCCTCTAGTTCGTCGAGCTGGGCCCGGACATCGGCTGCGTGCCCGCCGTCCAGCAGGCACCAGGCGTGGTCGGCGCGCAGGCCTTGGCGCAGACCTGGGCACACGCTGCCCGGCAGTTGCGGGATCCAGTGGGCCAGCAACTTGCCCGCCGCCTGCACGCCGCCCTGCGCCAGCAGCCACTGCGCCTTGACGCTTGGCAGCCACCAGGCCAAAGCGGTCGATTTTATGCCGGCGGCGTAGTTCAGCGCCGATGCCAGCGCCAGATCGACCTGCGCGTCGGCGTCGGCGTCGGCCGCCGTGCCGGCGAGCCGATGCAGCCGCGCCGCCCGCACCGCGGCGGCCGCCGCGTGGGCGATGACGGCGCCGATCATCAACTCATCACCGCCGCCCACCGCTGCCCGGCGGGCCTGGCCGGTCCAGGCCCGGGCCAGATCGGGGCGGCCACCGACCTGGCAGCCATCGGCCACCACCAGCGCCGCGCAGGCATGGGCAAAGCCGTCGTCGGCATGGCGCAGCGCGATCGCGGCGTGAGCCAGGGCCTCGTCGTACCGGCGCAGCCACAGGGCGCACCAGGCGACCCAGGCCGCGCTGGCAGCGACGCCGCTGCCATCACTGAGCGCCTGGGCGATCGCAGCGGCGCGGCGCGCCTTGTCGAGTGCCTTGGCCGGCTCGGCGCTGAACAAGAGGATGGCGGCGTCGACCAGGATCAGGTCGACCGCCAGTGCCGGCAAACGCGCCAGCCGGGGGTTTTGCCGCACCGGGTCGGCCGACGCCTGGGCGCCATCCAGATCACCTCTGCGTGCGCAGTAAAGCGCGCGCTGCAGCCGGGCCCGTGCCTGGCTGACCGGATCCGGGGCCTCGTCGATGGTCTGCAGGAGTCTCGCAAGCAGTCTCGACATCGCCGTCCTCCCTAAAGAACGAGCTGGAGCACCTCTTGATAACGTTGCAGCGTGGAATCCACCACTGCGGCAGGCAGTGGCGGCGCTGGTGGGGTCTTTGCCCAGGGTTGGCCGTCGATGCGCACGGCTTCGAGCCAGTCGCGCACCGGTTGTTTGTCGAAACTGGGGGGGTTGCTGCCGACGCGGTAGCTGGCCGCGGCCCAGAAGCGCGACGAGTCGGGCGTCAGCACCTCGTCCATCAGGGTCAGCGTGCCCTGGGCGTCGAGGCCGAACTCGAACTTGGTGTCGGCGATGATGATGCCGCGGCTCAGCGCGTGTTCGGCGGCGGCGCGATACAGGCGGATCGAGATGTCGCGCACGCGGCCGGCCAGGTCGGCGCCGATCATCTGCTGCATGCGTTCGAAGTCGATGTTCTCGTCGTGGGCGCCGGCCTCGGCCTTGGTGGCGGGGGTGAAGATCGGCTCGGGCAGCTTGTCGGCCAGTTGCAGCCCGGGCGGCAAGGCGACGCCGCAGACGGCGCCGCTGGCCTGGTACTCGGCCCAGCCGGAACCGGCCAGGTAGCCGCGCACGACAGCCTCGACCGGCAGCGGCTGCAAGCGCTTGACCAGCATCGAGCGGCCGCGCACCTGCTCGACTTCGTCGGCCGCCACCACCGACAAGGGGTCGTCGCCGGTCAGGTGGTTGGGCACGATGCTGGCGAGCTGGCTGAACCAGAACAGCGCCATCCGGGTCAGGATCTCGCCTTTACCGGGAATGGGCTCGCCGAGCACGACGTCGAAAGCCGACAGCCGGTCGCTGGCGATCATCAGGATGCGGTCGTCACCGACGGCGTAGTTGTCGCGCACCTTGCCGCGCGCCAGCAAAGGCAGCGAATGCAGGGTCGACTGGAGCAAGGCAGTGGTCATGCGGGCGGATGACGCAGGCGTCGGCAGTGGCGAAGTGTGGCGCAGATGCAGGCGCCTGCGGCGCGCCAAGAACGCGGCGCGGGCGCCTTGTCCGCAGTTGTAGGGAACGGCGTCAGTTCACCGTCTGGCGCAGGTCGCCGCTGACGTATTGCTGGGCAACGTCGACCAGCGTGCGCGGGCGGATCTTGGCGGCCTGGCCTTCGCAGCCGAATTGCAGGTAGCGCTCGCGGCAGATCAGCTTGGCGGCTTCACGCGCCGGCTTGAGGTAGTCGCGCGGGTCGAACTTGCTCGGGTTCTCGGCCATGTACTTGCGGATCGCCGCCGTCATCGCCAGCCGCACGTCGGTGTCGATGTTGATCTTGCGCACGCCGTGCTTGATGGCTTCCTGGATCTCCTCGACCGGCACGCCGTAGGTTTCCTTCATGTCGCCGCCGTACTGGCGGATGATCGCCAGCAGGTCTTGCGGCACGCTCGACGAGCCGTGCATCACCAGGTGGGTGTTGGGGATGCGGCGGTGGATTTCCTTGATGCGGCTGATCGCCAGGATGTCGCCGGTGGGCTTGCGGGTGAACTTGTAGGCGCCGTGGCTGGTGCCGATGGCGATCGCCAGCGCGTCGAGCTGGGTCTGCTTGACGAAGTCGGCGGCCTGCTCGGGGTCGGTCAGCAGCTGCTCGATCGTCATCGTCGACTCGGTGCCGTGGCCGTCTTCCTTGTCGCCGCGCATCGTTTCCAGCGAACCCAGGCAGCCGAGCTCGCCTTCGACGGTGACACCCAGCTTGTGCGACATCTCGACCACCTTGCGGGTGACCTCGACGTTGTACTCGTAGCTGGCAATGGTCTTGCCGTCGGCTTCGAGCGAACCGTCCATCATCACCGAGCTGAAGCCGATGTCGATCGCGCCGCGGCAGACCTCGGGGCTCTGGCCATGGTCCTGGTGCATCACCTGCGGCACTTGCGGCCAGCTTTCGATGGCGGCTTCGATCAGGTGTTTGATGAAGGGCTCGCCGGCGTACTTGCGGGCGCCGGCGCTGGCCTGCAGGATCACCGGGGCGCCGACTTCGACGGCCGCGGTCATCACCGCCTGCACTTGCTCGAGGTTGTTGACGTTGAAAGCCGGAATGCCGTAGCCGTTTTCGGCGGCATGGTCGAGCAGCTGGCGCATCGAGACGAGTGGCATGGGGGACTCCTGTGACAGTGGATCTCTAGAGCCTGCAGTTTAACGAGCGCCGAACGACCCGGCCCGCGGACGGGGCCGGTGCAAAGCGGGGCCTGCCAATTCCTTTGCGCACCGCGCTGGACCGATGAGCCGATCGCGCTACTTCGGCGCCTGCGCCGGTCCCTGGACCAGGTGGACGTCTCGCTGCGGGAACGGGATCGTGATGCCGCCGGCCTCCAGCGCCTGCTTGCAGCGCTGCACCAGATCGAGCTTGGTCGCAAACCAGTCGGCGCGCGCGGTCCAGACGCGGAACAGGATGTTGACCGAGCTGTCGCCGAGTTGCTCGACCTGGATCAGCGGCGCCGGATCGTCCAGCACGCGCGGCTCTTCGGCAGCGATGCGGCGCAGGATCGCCAGCGCGGCATCGATGTCGTCGCCGTAGCCGATGCCGTAGTGCTCGTCGATGCGGCGCATGTCCTGGTGCGTCACCGACAGGTTGACGATGATCTGGCCCCAGATCTTGGGGTTGGGCAGGATCACGCTCGGGCCGTCGGGCAGGTGCGCCTTGCAGACGAAGAAGCCGAGCGCGTCGATGACGTAGACGTCGCCGCCGAGCTTGACGGCGTCGCCGATCTTGAACGGCCTGAACAGCAGGATCATGACACCCGAGGCCACGTTGCTCAGCGTGCCCTGCAGCGCCAGCCCGATCGCCAGCCCGGCAGCGCCGAGCAGCGCGATCAGGCTGGTGGTCTCGATGCCGAAGCGGTTCAGCACCGCAATCATCGTGAAAACGATGACCGCGACGCGCACGACCTTGCCCGGCAAGGCTTGAAGACGGCGTCGATGCGCTGGGACTGGCGCATCGCGCGGTCGGTCAGCCGCGCCAGCCAGCCAGCGGCGGCAAAGCCGACGACCAGCGTGATGATCGCGCCGAGCGCGTTCATGCCGTAGGCCGTCAGCAGGCCCAGCAGCTGTTCGTTGAAGCGGTCGAGTTGTTCGCTCATGTTCACAGCCAGCGCCATTTCCTGAAGACGATCAGCAGGGTGGCGACGATGGTCGCCATCACGCCCAGCAGCACGAAGTAGCCCGCGGGCGATTTCAGCTCGGGCATGTTCTCGAAGTTCATGCCGTAGATGCCGGCCACAAAGCCCAGCGGCACGAAGATCGTGGTCACGATGGTCAGCACCTTCATGATGCTGTTGAGCCGGTGCGAAGCCAGCGAGATGTAGCCGTCGATGAGGTCCGACGCCACCTCGTAGTGCAGCGTGGCCAGGCTGCTGGCACCCTCCTGGTGCTCGTAGACGTCCTTGATCTCGTGCACGCGCTGGGCGCCCAGTTGCGGCGGCGGGGCCTGCATCAGCTCGGCGAAGACCTGCACGTGGTACAGCAGCACGCGGCGGAAATTGCGCAGATCGGTCTTGTAGCCCATCAGCTCGGCCATGATCGCGTCGCGCGGCCGCTCGACGTTTTCCTGCTCGAGGTCTTCGAGCCGCGGCTCCAGCGTCAGCAGCCGGCCCAGGTGGCGGTCGACCGAAGTGCGCGCCAACCGCAGCGCCAGCGCGTCGGGACCGCTGGCGAACAACGCAGCGTCCTGCCGGGTCTCCTGCCACAGCCGTTCGATGCTGGTCGACGGCGCCGAGTGGCGGGTGACGAGGAAGCGCTCGCCGACCAACAGGGCGATCTGCAGGGTCGCGAAGTCGAAGGCCTCGCGGGCGGGATCCAGGCCATTGCGCAGGTCATGAAAACCGTCGCCGTTGTCGGCTGCACGGCCCAGCAGATGCGGTATCGAAACGAGTGGCATCGGGGACTCCCGGGTCGACGGGGACCCGACTGCGGCCGGCCCGTCAAAGGCTGTGATTTGAGTGGCCGCGGCCCGCAGCAATCCCTGGCCGCCGACACCACACCAGCGCGGCCGGCGCCGGAACTGGACCGATTTCATGCTTCTTTTTGGGTTCAGGTCAAAGTCTGGAGCGTCGACACTGATCGCCATCCCGGCACTCCCACGCCGCACGAGAGACCCAAGATGGCCCGTATCGACCTTGCCGCTGCCACCCAGTGGATCACCGCCGCCGCCGCCCGCCACGGCGACGCGCTGCCCGCCCACGTGATGGACAAGCTGGGCGTGCGCCGGCCGGCCGCGATGCGGCTGCTCAACAAGCTGGTCGCCGCCCAGTGGCTGACGCGCGAAGGCAGCCAGCGCCAGCCCTTGTTCCGCGCCGGCACCCTCAAGCAAGTGGTGCAGCGCTACCCGCTGGCCGGCTTGCAGGAAGACCTGCCGTGGTCACGTGACTTCGCGCCCTTCTTCGCCCTCACGCCGTCGGTGTCGCGCATGGTGCAGCACGCTTTTGCGGAACTGCTGAACAACGCCATCGACCACAGCGGCGGCGACAACGTCACCGTGTCGATGCGCCAGACCGCCATGCATGTGCAGCTGCTGGTGTCCGACGACGGCTGCGGCGTCTTCGAGCACATCCAGCAGGCCTTTGCGATCGAAGACCCGACGCTGGCGATGCTCGAGCTGAGCAAAGGCAAGCTGACCAGCCAGCCCGACCGCCATCTCGGCCACGGCCTGTACTTCACCGCCCGGCTGGCCGACATCTTCGACCTGCACGCCAACGCCAGTGCGTTCCAGTACCGCGGCGCCGAGCGTCGCAACTGGCATGCCGGCAAGCCGCTGCCGCGCCGCGGCACCTCGATCTTCTGGGCGCTGGCGCTGGACACCCCGCGCACGCTCGACGAAGTGCTGCGTTCGCACAGCGTTGACGGCAGCGGCTACGCCTTCGACCGCACCACCGTGCCGCTGCGCCTGATGGTCGGCCCGCATCACGGCCTGGCTTCGCGTGCTCAGGCCAAGCGCGTGGTCTCGCGACTGCAGGCTTTCCGCCATGCCGAGGTCGATTTTTCAGGCATCGACGAGATCGGCCACGGTTTTGCCGACGAACTGTTCCGCGTTCATTCGCAACTCCACCCGGGCCTGGAACTGGTGCCGGTCGGCATGGCGCCGCGCGTCGCCGCGCTGGTCAACGCGATCCGCTCACCCGCCGCGGCCTGAGGCGGCCTCGATCTCCTGCACCACCTGCATGGTGCGCAGCACGCGGTCGGGTGTCAGGCTGATGCTGTCGATGCCGAGCTCGACCAGGTAGCGCGCGATCTCGATGTGGTCCGACGGCGCCTGGCCGCAAATGCCGCTGTGGCGGCCATTGCGCCGCGCCCCTTCGACCGCCAGCTTGAACATCTTGAGCATGCCCGGGTCACGCTCGTCGAACGACGCGGCAACGATGGCGCTGTCGCGGTCCACGCCCAGCGTGAGCTGGGTGAGGTCGTTGCTGCCGATCGAGAAGCCGTCGAACAGTTCGCTGAACTCGTCGATCAGCAGCACGTTGTTCGGGATCTCGCACATGACGTAGACCTGCAGCCCGTTCTCGCCGCGCTTGAGACCATGCCCGGCGAGCGCCGCCAGCACGCCGCGCGCTTCGTCCAGGCGGCGGCAGAACGGCACCATCAGCTTCAGGTTCACCAGCCCCATGGTCTCGCGCACCCGCTTCATCGCCTGGCATTCGAGCGCGAAGCCTTCGGCGTAGTCGGGTTGGATGTAGCGCGCCGCGCCGCGGAAACCCAGCATCGGGTTCTCTTCGTGGGGCTCGAAGTCGCGCCCGCCCAGCAGCGCCGCGTATTCGTTGCTCTTGAAGTCCGACAGCCGCACGATCACCGGCCGCGGGAAAAAGGCGGCGGCGATCGTGCCCACGCCTTCGGCCAGCTTCTCGACGAAGTAGCTGGCGCCGTCGGCATGGCCTGCGGTCAGCGCCAGCACCTGGGCACGCACGTCTTTGTCGACGATGCGCTCGGGGTGCAGCACCGCCATCGGGTGCACCTTGATGTGCTCGTTGATGATGAATTCCATGCGCGCCAGGCCGACGCCGTCGCTCGGCATCAGGCTGACCTGGAAGGCCAGCTCGGGGTTGCCCAGGTTGACCATGATTTCGGTCTTCGGCCGGTTTTTTCGGTCCACCAGGCCGCTGACGTCGGTCACCGTCTTGTGGAACTCCAGTTCGCCTTCATAGACCTTGCCGACCGCGCCTTCGGCGCAGGACACCGTGACCAGCGTGCCGTCGGCCAGCACCTCGGTGGCATGTTCGGCGCCGACCACCGCCGGAATACCGAGTTCACGCGCGACGATCGCCGCGTGGCAGGTGCGCCCGCCGCGGTTGGTGACGATGGCGGCGGCGGTCTTCATCACCGGCTCCCAGTCGGGTGTGGTGGTGTCGGACACCAGCACCTCACCGGGCTTGAACTGCGCCAGCTGGCGCGCATTCGTGACCACGCGGATCTGGCCAGCGCCGATCTTGGCGCCGACCGCGCGGCCGGTGGCCTTGACCGGCCCGCTGCCGTCGAGCACGAACTCCTCGATCAGCGTGGCCGAACGCTGCGAGATCGCCGTCTCCGGCCGCGCCTGCACGATGTAGATGTCGCCGTCGGGGCCGTCCTTGGCCCATTCGATGTCCATCGGCCGCAAGCTGCCGGCCAGGCGGCTGTAGTGGTCCTCGATCTTGATCGCCGCGTCGGCCAGTTCGAGCACGTCGGCGTCGCTCAGGCAGTAGCGCGCGCGGTCGGCCTTGGGCGTGGGCCGGTTCACCACCGGCTCGCGCGTGCGCCCCGGTGAATAGACCATGCGCACCTGCTTGTCGCCCAGCGTGCGCTGGAGCACGCTGCGAAAACCCTGGCGGAAGGTCGGCTTGTGGACGTAGAACTCGTCGGGGTCGACCGTGCCCTGGACGACGTTCTCACCCAGCCCCCAGGCGCCGGTGATGAAGACGACGTCGGGGTGGCCCGATTCGGTGTCGATGCTGAACATCACGCCGCTCGACGCCAGGTCGCTGCGCACCATCTGCATCACCGCCACCGACAGAAAGACCTTGAAGTGGTCGAAGCCGTTGTCGGTGCGGTAGCTGATCGCGCGGTCGGTGAACAAGCTGGCCTGGCAGCGCTTGACGGCGTCGATCAGCATCTCCTCGCCGCTGATGTTGAGGTAGGTGTCGTGCTGGCCGGCAAAGCTGGCCGTGGGCAGGTCTTCGGCGGTGGCCGAGCTGCGCACCGCGACGCTGAGGTCGGGCCCGACCTGCGCCTGCAAGGCGCGCCAGGCTTCACGCAGCTGGGTTTCCACCGCCTTGGGCATGGCCGCGGCGTAGACGATCTCGCGCGCCCGCGCACCGGCCCGCGCCAGCGCCCGGGTGTCGCGCTTGTCCAGCTTGTCGAGCAGCCGGTGCAGTTCAACCCAGCCCTCGGCGCCGTCAACGGCGTCGCGGTAGGCCTCGGCGGTGACGGCAAAACCATCGGGGATGCGCACGCCCAGCGGCCTGAGCTGCTGGAACATCTCGCCCAGCGAGGCGTTCTTGCCGCCCACCAGCGGCAAGTCGTTCAGCGACAGCTGGCGGAACCAGCGGATGTAGTCGGTGGCCATCGGCGCATCTCCATCGAAGCAGGAACAAGCTTCGATGCTGCGCGCCCGTTGCGACCAGGGCGTTGACCGAAGTCAAGCCCCGCGGCCTGACCGCGTCCCGCCTCAGCTCACCCGGCAGACCTTGAGCATGTTGGTGCCGCCCGGGTAGCCCATCGGCTCGCCGCAGGTGATGGCATAGGTGTCGCCGGGCTTGAGCACGCCACGCTCGACGAGCAAGGACTCGGCTTTGGCCAGCGCTTCGTCGCGGTCGCTCAGCTTGGGCATCAGGAGCGGGCGCACGTTGCGGTACAGCGTCATCTTGCGCTGCGACAAGAGCTGCGAGGTCAGGCCGAAAATCGGCACCTTGATGTTGTGCCGGCTCATCCACAGCGCCGTCGAGCCCGACTCGGTGAGCGCGATGATGGCTTTGCAGCCCAGGTGGTGGGCGGTGAACAGCGCGCCCATCGCGATGCTCTGGTCGATTCGGCCGAAACGTTTGTTGGTGAAATCGGTCTCGATCGAGCTGTCGTCGGCGGCCTCGGCCTCGAGCGCGATCGCCGCCATCTGCGTGATCGTCTCCACCGGGTACCTGCCGGCCGCGGTCTCGGCGCTGAGCATCACGGC
>JAUYAJ010000117.1 GCA_030693565.1 Rubrivivax sp. | reverse complement strand
CCTCCGGGTAGGCCCCCAGAAAGGGCCCCCTCGGCGTTGCAAATGCTCGCCGGGTCTCAGGACCCGTCTGCGCTTTGCGCCTTGATGGCGCCCTTTCTGGGGGCCTACGCGGGCGTGATTCATATCTTCACAGCCTCTCAGAGGGTGTAAACGAAACAAATATCCCGCGCGTTATGCTCTGATCGAGGCATGCAGGCGGGGGGTGTTGGATGGCGACGAAGACGCGAAGTGAGCAACCAGGGCACCCCGGACGTCGACCCTCGCTGAACGCTGACCACACGGCAGTTCTTCGGGCGATCACACAGGAGCAACCGCGTTCTTCGCTGGACGAAGTCACGCGAGAGTTGTTTCGCCGCACGGGAGTCAAGGTCAGCACGGTCACCGTGCGCAAGGCGCTGCGCGAGGCGGGCATCGAGCGGCTCAAGCCGCTGCGCCGCGCCGGTGAGCGTGCGGCGGTTCAAGGCGCTGCGCCTGTGCGCTACGGCTATACAGCCGCGCATCGTCGCGGCGATGGGGCCAGCGGCATGAACACCGACCTGACCGATGCTGAGTGGGCCCTGGTGGCCGATCTGTTTGAGCGCGAGGGACAACGCGGCGCGCCGCCTCGCTTTGAGCGCCGCCACATGGTCAACGCCTGCTGCTACGCGCTGCGCACGGGCTGTGCGTGGCGCTTGCTGCCTAAGACCTTCCCGCCCTGGCAGGCGACCTACATGTCCTTCAAGCGCTGGGCTGCGGCCGGCGTGTTCGAGACCATGCACGACCGACTGCGTCAGCAGTGGCGTGACCGCATGGGCAGAGCGCCCGATCCGACGGCGGCGATCATCGACGCACAGAGCACGCGCAGCACCGCGCAGGGTGGCAACACCGGCTTCGATGCGGGCAAGAAGGTCAAGGGACGCAAACGCCATCTGGTGGTCGACACCCTGGGCCTGCTGCTGGCCGTCACGATCACGGCGGCAAGCGTGCAGGACCGCGATGCGGCGGCGCAGGTCGTGGCGCAGGCCTGCAGCAAAGTCCCCGGACTGAAAAAGATCTACGCCGACGGCGCCTACGGCGGCAAGTGCGCCCAAGCCATCGAGCAGACCCACGGTATCAGCGTGGAGGTGGTGCGCCACCCCGGCAACCGCAGCACGGGCACCTGGCAAGACGCTCAGCAGCCGCTGTGGCCCGAGGTCCTCGCCAAAGGCTTTGTCGTACAGGCCAAGCGCTGGGTTGTCGAGCGTACTCATGCCTGGAACGAGCGCGCACGCCGCCTCATGGCACACCACGACCGATCAAACTGGGCCCCGCTCGCCTGGGTCTGGCTGGCCGAAGCGCGTATCCTCGCAACCAGACTGGCAGCATAGATCATTTCGTTTACACCCTCTCAG
>JAUYAJ010000116.1 GCA_030693565.1 Rubrivivax sp. | reverse complement strand
CGCGCGAGGCGCTGCTCGGCGCCGCCGAGCAGGTCTTTGCGCGCGCCGGTTTCAACGGCGCCACCACCGCCGCCATCGCCGAGACCGCCGGCCTGCCCAAGGCCAATCTGCACTACCACTTCGGCAGCAAGCGCGAGCTCTACCGCGAGGTGCTGGCGCGCACGCTGCACGACTGGCTGGCGCCGATGGACGGCTTGCAGCCCGGCGCCGACCCGGGCACCGCGCTGGCGCACTACATCCGCGCCAAGATGACGCTGTCGGCGCAGCGCCCGGATGCCTCGCGCGTGTTCGCCAACGAGTTGCTGCACGGCGCGCCGGTGCTGGGCGAGTTGATGCGCACCGAGCTGCGCGCCGCGGTGCGCGCCAAGGCGCGCGTGATCGACGGCTGGATCGCCGCCGGCCGCATGGCGGCGGTCGACTCGACCCAGCTTTTCTTCACCATCTGGGCCGCGACCCAGACCTATGCCGACTTCGAGGTCCAGGTGCGCGCCGTGCTCGGCCGCGAGCGCCTGACGGCGCGCGACCACCAGCGCGCCAGCGAACACGTGGTCAGCCTGCTGCTGCGCGGCTGCGGGCTGGGATAGATTCGCAGCCATGTCCACCGGTCAGATCATCGCCCTCGTCATCGCCGCCGTCCTCGTGTTCTGGATGGTCGGCGCCTACAACCGCCTGGTGGCATTGCGCAACGAGATCGGGCGCGCCTTTCAGCAGGTCGACGAGCGGCTGCTGCAACGCGGCGCCGCTGTCGCGCCACTGGTGGCGGCCTTGCGCGAACCGCTGGCGGCCGAACAAGGGGCGCTGGACGCGCTGCTGGCGGCCCAGGCCCAGGTGCGCAGCGCCGCCGATGCGCTCAAGGCGCGGCCGGTCGAGGCGCAGCTGGCGGCGGCCCTGGTGGCGGCCGAGGCGGCGATGGGATCGGCGGCGAGCCGCTTGCTGGCTTTGCTCGACCAGCACCCGGCACTGCGCGACGATGAAACGATCGCGCCCCATGTGGGCAGCTTGCGTGATGGTGATGGCCGGCTGGTCTTCATGCGCCAGCACTTCAATGACGCAGCGCTGGCCTACAACGAAGCCGCGCACCAGTTCCCGACCCGACTGCTGACGCGCTGGTTCAGTTTCGGCGCCGCCGGCCGGCTCTGAGCCGGCCGCAAGCTCAGCCCTTGCCGGGCAGCAGCCGCTGCGAGGCCGGCAGCCCGGCGCCGGGTTCCATTTCCACCGCGATCTGCGTGCACACGGCCCGGCACAGCGTGGCCGCGCGCTCGCTGCCGTTGCGGTAGTAGATCTGGGTGGCGTCGCGGCGCTTGGCCAGCACACCGGCGCGGTACAGCGTGGCCAGGTGCTGGCTCATGTTGGGCTGGGTGGTGTCGATCTCGACCAGCAGCTGGGAGACGTTCTTTTCGCGGCTGCACAGCGCGCTGATGATCTTCAGCCGGATCGGCGTCGACAGCAGCCGGAACAGCTCGGCCGCCGAGGCAAAGACCTCGTCGGACTCTTCCTCGGTGCCATCGGACAGCGCGGCCGTGCGTGGGTCGAGCATGGGGCTTAGGTCTTCGGCATTCACGGGCGGCAGATTCCAGGGCGGCATGGGCAGGGCGGCATGGGCAGGGCGGATTCTGCAGCAGCGGCCACAAGTTGGTGCTCAGCCCGCCAGTTGCAGCAGGTCGAGCAGATCTTCCTCGAACATCTCGCCCGGGATCACTTGCTTGAGCCGGCCCTGGCGGTCGACGGTGACGGTCAGCGGAATCATGTTGCGCCGGCTCAGCGCCGCGGCCATCGGCGCGTGCTCCAGCGTCACCGGGAAGCTGTAACCCTGGCTGGCGATGTAGCGCCGCACCTCGGCGGCGTCGCGGTCGCGGGCGACGGTGAGCACGCTGAGCTTCTTGCCGGCGGCGGCGCGCTGCAGCTTTTCGACATGCTGGTTGTGGCGGCGGCAGAACGGGCAGGTCGTGCTCCAGAAAACGACGACGACAGCGCGGCCTTCGACTTGTGCCGCTGTCCAGCGCTGGCCGTCGAGCAAGCTGACGTCTGGCCAGCGCACCACTTCGCCGGGCTGCGCCGGCGCGGCGACGGCGGCGCCCCAGGCGGCGGGGCCGAGCGCGGCGACGGCGAGGGCGTGGCGGCGTTTCATTTGACGCTTTGCTCCATCAGCAGAAAGGTGTTGTAGGCGTTCATGCGGTTGGCCATGCGGAACAGCGGCAGTTGCTCGAAACGGCTCCAGTCGGCCTTGGCATAGGCTTCGTCGAAGGGCTCAAGGTTGCGCGCCGCCTCGCCCATGGTCTGGCGCAGGTGCGTCAGGTAGTCGCGCGTCAGCCGCAGGTCGGCTTGGGCGCTTGTGGAGGCCGGGCCGTGGCCAGGCACGATGACCTGGGCGTCGAAGCCGAGCAAGCGGTCCAGGGCCTCGATCCAGCGCGCGCTGTCGGCCTGGCCGACGAAGGGGATGCGGCCGCGGAACACCAGATCACCGGCGATCAGCGTGCGCTGGCGCGGCAGGAAGACCACCAGGTCCTCGGGCGTGTGCGCCGGGCCGGCGGGCTGGATGACGAAGTCGACACCGCCGAGGCTGAATTGCTGTGCGCTGTCGATCCAGTCATCGGCGCCGACCAGCTGGGTCTGGGCGTTGATCCACGGCGCCAGTTCGCTGCGACTGGCCTGCAGCCGCTGCGCCGCGGTGTCCGAATGCAGATAGGCCTGGCCGGCGTGGTGCGCGGTGATGCGCGCGCCCACGGCCTTGAAGGCCTGCAGGCCGTAGATGTGGTCGGCGTGAAAGTGGCTGACGATGACTCGCCGGATTGGCAGCGGCGTGATGCGGCCGATGGCGGCAATCAGCTCTTTGGCCAGCGCCGGCGAGCCCAGCGCGTCGACGACGACGACACCCTCGGTGGTGACGACGAAGGCGGCGTTGGAGATGAAGTTGCGGTTTGCCGGCGTGCCCAGCGCCGACGCGCCCTGCACCATCCAGACGCCGGGCGCGACGCTGACCGGTTCGAGCGGCGGCGCGGCCGTCTGCGCTTGCGCCAGCATGGGCAGGCAGGCGGCCAGCCAGCAGCCGCGGCGCAGCCATCTCAAAAGGGTTTCCACTGTCGTCATGGTCAAGATCGGACTCTACATTCGTTGCGAATGATATTTGAACGCCGAACCATGATCCGGCGCAAGCCCGGTGAACCCGATGCACACAACGCGGCGCCGCTGAATCACAATCGATCCACCCTGGGACAAGGAGACAAACGACATGTTCAGATACTCATATGCGGCGCTGGCCGCGCTCGCCTTCGCGGCGTCGACGGCGTCGGCGCAAGACCTGACGCTGGCCCGCAACCTGGCTGCCACTTGCGCCAACTGCCACGGCGTTGACGGCCATGCGCGCGGCGACATGAAACCGCTGGCCGGCGTCTCGGCCGACAAGATGCTCGCCATGCTGGCCGACTTCAAGAGCGGTACGCAGCCTGCGACGATCATGCATCAGATCGTCAAGGGTTATCGGGACGACCAGATCCAACTGATCGCCGCCTATTTCGCCGCCCAGCCGGCCAAGAAGTGAGGACCGCAGCATGACTCGCAGCACAAACATCCTCGCCGGTCGCCGTCGCTTGCTCGGCGCCGGTCTTGCCCTGGGCAGCCTGGGCCTGGCCGGTTGCGCCGGCATGGCCACCGGGCCGTCAATTGGTCGCGTTGTCGTCATTGGCGGCGGCTTCGGCGGCAGCACTGCCGCGCGCTACCTGAAGATGTGGGGCGGCAACGTCGACGTCACCCTGGTCGACCGCGATGCCCAGTTCGTCTCCTGCCCGATCTCCAACCTGGTGATCGGTGGCCACAAGCAGATGGCCGACATCACGCGCGGCTACGGCGGCCTGCGCTCGCTCGGCGTCAAGGTGGTGCAGGGCGAGGTCATCGCCATCGATGCGGCGGCCAAGAAGGTGCGGCTCGCCGGTGGCGGCGAACTGGCCTATGACCGCCTGATCATTTCGCCCGGCATCGACTTCATGACGGCGGCCATTGGCGGCCTGGACGCGGCATTGGCCAGCGGCGCCATCACCCACAGCTGGAAAGCCGGCGCGCAGACCTCGGCGCTGCGGCGTCAGCTTGAGGCCATGCCCGATGGCGGGGTCTACGCGATGTCGATTCCGCGCGCGCCCTACCGCTGCCCGCCCGGGCCGTATGAGCGCGCCTGCATGGTGGCCAGCTACCTGAAGACGGCCAAGCCGAAGTCCAAGGTGCTGGTGTTTGATGCCAACCCCGAGATCACCTCGAAGAAGGCCTTGTTCGAGCGCGCCTTCCAGCAGCATTACGCCGGCATCATCGAATACAAGCCCAACTCGGAACTGCGTTCGGTGTCGGGCACGACGGCGCGGTTCGACTTCGAGGAGGTCAAGGCCGAGGTGCTCAACGTCATTCCGCCGCAGCGAGCCGGTGACATCGCACGCACCTCGGGGCTGATCAACGCCAACGACCGCTGGTGCGGCGTCAACTGGCTGACGCTGGAGTCGACTGCGGTGCCCGGCGTTCACGTGCTCGGCGACGCCACCTTGTCGGCGCCGGCGATGCCCAAGTCGGGCCACATGGCCAACCAGCAGGCCAAGGTGGCGGCGGCGGCGGTGATCCAGCTGCTCAAGGGCGAAGCGGTGAACAGCGCGCCGGTGGTGATGAACACCTGCTACAGCTTCGTCACTGCGCGCGACGTCGTCCACGTCGCCAGCGTCCACCAGTACGACGCCGCTGACAAGACCTTCAAGGCGGTGCCGGGATCGGGCGGCGTGTCCAGCGCAGCCAACCAGGTCGAAGGCCGTTACGCGCTGGCCTGGGCCGACAACATCTGGGCCGACATGCTGGCACTTTGACCGCCCGCCAGCAGGCTGCACAACGCCCGCCCCGTGCGGGCGTTGTCTTCAGTCCAGCCCGCTGATGTAACTGGCCACGGCCTTGAGCTCCAGCTCGGTCAGCTTGACGGCGATGGTGTGCATCACCGCGTTGTCGTTGGTGCGCTCGCGGCTGTTGAACTGGCGCAGCTGGTTCTCGGTGTACTGGGCATGCTGACCGGCTAGCCGCGGCAGCGTGGCCGTGCCATGGCCCTTCACGCCGTGGCAGGCGGCGCAGGCGGCAACCCCCGAGTACGGATTGCCGCGTTGGAAGATGAAGCGGCCCATCTGTGCCAGCTCGGGGTCGTCGACGGCGTGCGCCTGCGTCTTGCGCGACTCGAAGTACGCACCCAGCGCCTGGAAGTCGGCCGCCGTCAAGTCCACCACCATCGGCCGCATGGCGCTGCTGATGCGCTTGCCGGACTTGTAGTCGGTCAGCTGGCGCGCCAGGTAGGCGGCATGCTGGCCTGCCAGGCGCGGGAACACCGGGCTCGAACTCTCGCCGTCGGCGCCGTGGCAGATGAAGCACTTGGCTTGCACGATCTCCTCGGCACGCGCCAGGTCGGCAGCCTGTGCCGCGGCGAGTGCCCAACAGGCCAGGGCGGCAAACAGCAGCGACTTGATCTTCATCGGGGCTCCGGAAGTCCTTGGTGTGGTGTTCAGGCGGGGTGGGGCTGACCTGGCAAGGCCTGGTCGAGCCGGCCGCCGCGTTGATCGACCAGCCTGTCGGTCAACGCGGCGCCGGCCCACATGGTGCACAGCGTGACCCACGAGGTCATGGTGAACACGGCCGCGCCCGACAGGCCGGCGCCAACCGCGCAACCGCCGGCCAGCATGCCGCCAAAGCCCATGCAGACGGCGCCTGCGATGTAGCGCCGCATGCTCGCGCCGCCGGCAAAACCTTCGAGCTTGAGCTCGCCGAACAAGGCCGCGGCGATGAAGGAGCCGAGAAAGACGCCAGGTATCAGCCCGAGGTCGAAGGTCGGCGGCCGGTCGCTGGCGAACAGCACCCGGGTCAGCAGTTCGGCCGAAGGGCCGGTGAAGCTCAGCGACTGGATCGGATGGACATCGAAGGACAGCTGGCCGATGGCGAAGCTGACCCACCAGGCCGCTGCGATGGCCAGTCCGACACCGATGGCGCCGGCCCAGCCCCAGGCCGGCACACGCTGGCGGCGCGCCCAGACGATGGCGGCGAGCAGCCAGATCAGGCCGAAGGCGAGGGCGCCGCCGTGGCCGATGCCGCTGCGGGCGATGAGGTCGCGTGATGCGCCGCCGTCAACCGTCCACCAGGCGGCAATGGTTTCGCGCAGCGGCGCCAGCGCGCCGGTCCAGCTCGCTTGGGCGGTGACGGCAAACACCAGGCCGGCCATCACCGAGCGCAGGTTGCCTTGCGCGGCCAGCACCAGCAGCCGGCTCGAGCAGCCGCGCGCCAGGATCATGCCGACGCCGAACAAGGCGCCGCCGATCGCCGCGCCCGACAGGCTGCCGCGGGCAGCGATCTGGCGCGCGTCGGTGGCGTCGAACTGGCCTGCCAGCACCAGCGCCTGGGTGGCCAGCACCGCGGTGGCGAAAGCAAACAGCCAGACGGTGAGTTTGCCGCCGGTCACGTTGCGCGCGAACTCGATCACCGCCGAGCGCAGGCAAAAGCGCGAGCGCTGGGCGAAGAAGCCGAAGGCCAGTCCGATGAGCACACCGGCGGCGGCGAGGGCGCCGTTCTCGCCCAGCTGCGCGATCAACCACTCCAGCAAGCTCGGGGCCTCTTCAGCGCGCGCTGCGACTCAGCCGCTTCAAGGCTTGATGTAGGCGAAGCCCTGCTTTTGCAGCTTGGCCAGCTTGACCACTCCCGAGGGCGTGAATTCGGCTTCCTGCAGGAACTGCTCCCGCTTCAGGTTGCGGTTCTTCAGCGTGATCTCGCAGATCTCGAACTTGACGCCGCGTGCCTTGAGCGCCGCCACCGGGCCCGAGAACAAGCCGCCGGCCGGGTCCTTGGCGCCTTCCATCAGGAAGTCGACGCCCTGGGCATGGGTGACGACGGTGATCTTGGCCGTGGTGTCGGTGTCCAGGTGGTTGCGGATGTTGCGCAAGCCCTTGACGCCCTGGGCTTCGCTGTTGTCGATGTGATAGACCACCGTGTCTTGTGCCGCGGCGGTCAGGGCGGTGCCGGCGATCAGCGTGGCGGCGAGCAATTGACGAGCGTTCATTCGAATCTCCTTCGTTGTGGGCGGGGTGATCAAGCCAGTCCGGGGTTGCCGGGCATGCCGATGATCTTGGGCGTGTTGATGCTGCGCGGTGTGACGCGGCCACCGGGGCGCGACTTGAGCCAGGTTTCGGCGACTTCCCAGACCGGCTTCAAGCCGGCGCTGCGGGCTTCTTCGGCCACCGGCGCCCAGCCGGCGACCTTGTAGGTCTTGCTCGCCTCGATGGCCTTGCCGGCGAGCTTCATGTCGGTGATGCGCGAGCCCATCGAGGCGCCCGGCGTGATGCTGTACTGCAGCCCACCCACGCGCACCATGTCGCCGCCTTGCTGGTAATAAGGGTCGGGGTTGAAGAGGTTGTCGGCAACGTCTTCGAGCACGGTCTTGATCATCTCGCCCGACATGTCGGTCACGGTGGCGTAGGGATAGGTCACCGCCACCTGGTCCATCAGCAGCTCGCGCGTGATGGTGTCGCCGGGCAGCAGGCTGGTGCCCCAGCGGAAGCCTGGCGAAAACGCGATCTGCGCGCCCTGCACGTCCATCAAGGCGTCGCACAGCAACTGGTCCCAGCTGCCGTTGAAATTGCCGCGCCGGTACAGCAGGCCGTCGGTGACGCCGAGTTTCTCGGCCAGCTTGGTTTCATAAGGCGCGCGCACCTTGGTGATCAGCGCGTCCATCTCAGGATCGGCCTTGAGCATGTTGGAGAAGATCGGCAGCAGCCGGTAGCGGTGCTTGACGACCTTGCCGCCCTTGACCTCGAAGGCCATCACGCCGAGGAACTTGCCGTTGCTGCCGGCGTTGGTCACCAGCGTGATGCCGCCGGCATTGCTCACCGGCACCGCCAGCGGCACGCCGTCGTGGGTGTGGCCGCCGAAGACGGCGTCGATGCCGCGCACGCGCGAGGCCAGCTTGAGGTCGACGTCCATGCCGTTGTGCGACAGCACGACGACGACTTGCGCGCCTTTGCCGCGCGCCTCGTCGACCATCTTCTGCAGGTTCTCGTCCTGGATGCCGAAGGTCCAGTCGGCCACCATGTAGCGCGGGTTGGCGATCGGCGTGTAGGGGAAGGCCTGGCCGATGATGGCCACCGGCACGCCATTCATCTCGCGCATCACGTAGGGCGGGAACACCGGGTCGCCGAAGTCGTTGGTCTTGACGTTCTGGGCGACGAAGTCGACCTTGCCCTTGAACTCCTTGTCGACGATCTCCTTGACGCGCTCCATGCCGTAGGTGAATTCCCAGTGCCCGGTCATGACGTCGACGCCGAGCAGCTTGCAGGCGTCGACCATGTCTTGCGCGTTGGTCCACAGCGAGGTCGCCGAGCCTTGCCAGGTGTCGCCGCCGTCGAGCAGCAGCGAACCCGGCCGGCTCGCCTTCAGGCGCTTGACCAGGGTGGCCAGGTGGGCGAAGCCGCCGACCTTGCCGTAGCGCCGCGCCGCGCGTTCGAAGTCGATGAAGGTGTAGGCGTGGGACAGCTGGGTGCCAGGGCGCACGCCGGCTTTCTTCAGCAGGTGCTCGCCGACCAGGTGCGGCAACTGGCCCTGCATCGAACCCAGGCCCAGGTTGACGCTGGGTTCGCGGAAGTAGATCGGCTTGAGCTGCGCGTGGCAGTCGGTCATGTGCAGGAAGCTGACCTGACCGGGGCCCGTGCCCAGCGGCGGCAGGTCGTACAGGCCTTGCTCGGCGGTGGCGGCGTCGGCCTGTTCGTAACGGCCCAGGCCCATGCCGGCGACCGCAGCGGCCGACAGCACCTGCACGAATTCGCGCTTGCTCAAGTTCATGATAAGTAAGGACTGATGTTTTACAGCGGAAAAAGCCCGGCGTAGCCGGGCTCCAAGTGGGTCAGCGCGTCACTGGTTGACCGGCGACTTCGGGTCGAGCAGCAGCGACATCAGGTGACGCATCTGGGTCTCGTCCATCAGCTTGGCATGACCGAAGCGCGGCATGTTCGAGCACGCCGTGGTGGCCTTGCTGTTGTACAGCTTCATCCAGGTGTACTCGACGATGGCCTGCGCCGACGGCGCGTAGGGGTCGGCGATGCGGCGGATCTTGCCGTAGTTGTACAGGCTCGGGCCGATGGTGCCGAAGGAGATCTCGGCCTTGCTCATCTGGTGGCAGTTGTAGCAGTTGCCGCCGTTGGCACTGGTTGCCGCCGAGGCGTCGGTCCAGGTCATGCCGCGGCCGTTCTGCGCCAGCTTCTCGCCTTCGCGCCAGTCGCCGAAGTACTGGCCGCCTGCCGGCCACTTGATGGTCGACATGGCCTGTGCGGTGATGCGGTCCGCGACGTCGTCGGGCGGTGGCTTGTCCGACGAACAGGCCTGCTGACCCAGGTCCTGGTTCAGGCGGTCGACCTTGGCGATGCCCTGGTCACGGAACGAGGCTTTCATCACCGCGATGGCTTCGCGGTCGAGTTCTTGCGCCGACGGCAGGCTGGCACAGCCGGCGACGATGACGGCCGCCGCAGCGGCAGCCAGATAAACAGTGGTTCGCTTCACGTCTTCGTTCTCCTGCTCAGCGCTTGATCGCCGGGGCGATCGATTCGGCGCCCTTGGCGTTGACGCCCATGTAGGTGCCCAGGGCCACCGTGGCTTCGGATGCAAACCCCGGGAAGGGGAAGCGTTGCTGGCGGTAACAGTCGTTCAGGCGCAGCTGCATGCTCCACATCTGGCCGTTGCTGACGCGGTAGGCCGGCCAGGCGGCAAAGCCGACGCCGTCGCCGGGGTTCTTCGTGAGCACCGGCAGGTCCTGCAGACGAATGCGCTTGCCTTCGTCGCTGTGGCACGACGCGCACGAGAAGTCGTAAGGGCCACCGCGGAAGAAGAACACCCGCTTGCCGATCTCGTAGCTCTTGCGCTCTTCGGCATGGCCTTGCGGCAGGTTGAAGCGCATGCCGCGCGACTCGGCAGCGATCCAGGTTGCCATCGCGGTGACGTTGGCCATCTCGCCGCGACCGAAGGCGGTCTTGGCGATGTCGGCGCCGTTGAAGCCTTGCAGCGTCTCCATGCAGGTCACCAGGCGCGACTCCAGGTCTTGCACCTTCTGGGTGTCATCGAAGTAGCGCGGCAGGGTCACGAACACACCCTTGACGACACCCGGGCCCTGGCCCAGGTTGCACTGCTCCAGCGTGGCGTTCTTGGGCCCGCGCTTGGTCTTCCACAGGCCTTCGCCCTTGGCTTCGTAGAGCTCGGCGGGGTTGCCGTCTTCGAGCATCTTGCGGTATTCCGCGATGCCTTCGGCGGCTGACTTGGTTTGCGCCTGAGCGCCGGCACTGATCAGGGCCAGCGCGGCAAGCGTCAAGGTGGTGGCTTTCATCATGTCTGCGTCTTCCTCCTTCTTGGGGCTCAGGACACCGTGGCTTCGTCGGTGCGCTTGGCGCCTTTGTTGTCGAGCCAGCTGACGGCGATCTTGTCGCCGGCCTTCGCGCCCTTGACGACGAACTGCAGGAACGGGTTCTTCGACACCGGCGTGCCCCACTGGGCGCTGAGCACGGGCTTGCCGTTGTGGGTGGCGGTGACTTCCTGGATGAACCAGGCCGGGATGGTGTTGCCAGCCGAGTCCTTGCGTTGGCCGGTTTCCATTTCATGGGCCATCAGCACGCGCACGGTGGTCTTGTCACCGGCGGCTTGGGCACGGATGCGCATCGGGTCTGCCATGTCGTTCTCCTTCGAAATTCAGATGTAGGGGTGAGGTTCAGCCGCCGCAGCCGCCGAGCGTGACCTTGATTTCTTTTTGCGCGAACAGCACCTTGCCGTCGGCCATCATGGCCACGGCGAAGACGTTCGACGACTGACCCATCTTCACCCGGGTGTTGAAGTTGGGCTCGATCGAGTCGCTGACGTCGAAGATCGCCGCCAGCACGCTGGGGTTCTTCTCGACCAGCAGCATCAGGCGCTTGACGCCAGGCAGCGTGCTGGCGCAGCCGACCGGGACGACGGCGCCGTTCTCGGCGATGTCAGGGCCGGTGATCGACACGTCCTTGCTTTCGACCGGGGCGCTGCCACCCAGGGCCTTGGCCACATCGGCCATGTTCTTGGCCTCGAAGGCCGCTTTGGCCCAGGCGGCGTGGGCGGTCTGGGGCAGCAGGCCGGCGGTGGCCAGCAGGCCGGCGACGGTAGCGCTGCGCGCCATCATCTCGCGACGGGTTTGCATTTCAGGTTCTCCTAACGTTGCGGTTCAATCATCGTTGGCTTGCCCGGCGAATTGAACCGGGCATACCCTCAAGGGTGTTTGCGCAGAGGGTTGGCACTGGGCCGACTCTGCAAGGCTCTTACTTCTTCATGCCTTCGGCCAGCCATTGTGCGATGGCCTTGGCATCTGCCGCCGAAAGGGTCTGCGGTGGCATCGGGACTGCGCCCCAGACCCCGGCACTGCCGGCCTGGATCTTCTGTGCAAGATAGGCCGCTGCATCGCTGCGACCGGCGTACTTCTTCGTGATGTCGGCCAGCCCGGGGCCGACGATCTTGCTGTCGACGCCGTGGCAGATCATGCAGTTGGCCTTGCGTGCCAGCACCAGCGCTGCGGCCGGGCCGCTGGCGGGTGGCGCGGTGGCGGGCTTGTCGGCGCTGCCGGCGCTGATGGACGTGGCGGTGTTGACTGCATGGCCCGAATGGACGGCGGCGACCAGGGCGGCCGGGCGCGTCGTGTCGGCGCCGCGCTGCGGGCCGACGAGGCGATTCTGCTCGGCCAGGTTGCCGTGGGCGTCGCGGGCGAAGTCGGGCAGGTAGGACGCCAGCTTGGGTTCGGCGGCGCAGTTCGTCATGCAGGCCACGCCTTGCACGTCGGGCTTGCCGCCGTTGCCCATCGTCTTGCCGGGCCACAGGCCGTGGTCGGTGGTCAGGCCGGCGCGGTTGGGCAGCAGTTTCTGCACCTCGGCGATGTTGCGGTCCGACAGCGTGTACTGCTCGGGCAGCACGCCGCCCATGTGCAGCAGGTAGGCGGTGACGCCGTAGACCTCTTCGACCGTCAGCGACTTGGGCTGGGCCCAGGGCATGGCGCGGTTGATGTAGTCCCACAGCGTCGAGACATGGGTCACCTTCATCAGCGTCGTGCGGCCGGGGAACGAGGGGTCGAGCAGGCGGGCGACGCGGCCGCTGCGCACGTCGTCCTTGGTGGTGCCGCCGACCAGCGGCGAGAACACCTCGTTGCTTTCGCCGAAGACGCCGTGGCAGGAAGCGCACTTGCTCTCCCAGACGTCCATGCCCTTGAGCACCGTGCCGGCGCCGCGCGGCAAGCCTTTGAAGTCCGGGCGCACGTCGATGTCCCAGGCCGTGACTTCCTTGGGCGTGGCCGGGCGGCCGATGCCGGGGAAGCTGGCGGCTTGCGCCAACGCGGCGCCAGCCAGCAGCCAGGCCGCAGCGCCGAGCAGAAACTTAGGAGAGCTGGACATTCTTGACCTCGCCGCCTTCTTGCACCAACCAGGTCTGGACGGCGTTGTTGTGGTAAATGGAGCGCGTGCCGCGGACGGCGCGCAACTGGCGGTAAGTGGGCTGCACGTAGCCGGTGCTGTCGCTGGCGCGGCTCTGGATCAAGGCCGGTTTGCCGTCCCAGACCCAATCGATGTTGAAGCGCGTCAGGCACTTGTCGAGCACGGGCGTTTGCAGGTGCGCCGTGCGCCAGTTGCGCCCGCCGTCGACCGAGACGTCGACGCGCTTGACCGCGCCACGCCCCGACCAGGCCAGGCCGCTGATGCTGTAGAAACCTTTGTCGAGCAGCAACTGGCCGCCCGAGGGCGTCGTCACCACGCTCTTGCATTCCTGGATGCTGCTGTACTGGCGGTGGCGGCCGTCGGGCATCAGGTCGACGTAATGGATGATCTCGTCCTTGGTGCCATAAGGCTGGTCGCCGACTTCGATGCGGCGCAGGTACTTGACCCAGCTGACGCCCTGCACGCCGGGCACGACCAGGCGCAGCGGGTAGCCGTTCTCGGGCCGCAGCATCTCGCCGTTCTGGCCGTAGGCCACCAGCACCTCGCCCGATTCGATCAACTCCATCGGGATGGTGCGTGTCATCGACGAGCCGTCAGCGCCTTCGGCGAGCACGAAGCGGCCGCGCTTGTAGTCGGCGCCGGCCATGTCGAGCAAGACCTTCAGCGGCACGCCTGTGAATTCGCTGCAGCTGACCATGCCGTGCGTGTACTGGCAGGTCGGCACCGCGACGTTGCCCCACTCCATGCCGGTGTTGGCGCCGCATTCGATGAAGTGGAAGCGGCTCACCGAGGGCAGCCGCATCAGCTCGTCCATCGTGAACACGAGCGGTTTCTTGACCAGCTTGTCGTCGCTGCCGTTGATCATCAGCCGGTGCTTGGACGGGTCGATGTCCCACCAGCCCTGGTGATGGCGCTCGAAGTGCAGTCCGCTGGGCGTGACGATGCCGAACATCGACTGCAGCGGCGCGAACGACACCGACGATTGCGCCGTCTGCGTCAGCCCCGGGCTTTGCCGGCGCTGCACGTTGGTTTCGTACTTCGACGGCTTGCCATAGCCGTCGGTGACGACGGCCTGGCCCAGGCCAGCGCTGTGCGCTGGCAGGTTGAGGATGTTCGGGTCGCCCGCATTGGCGGCGACCGGATTGGCCTGCGCCAGCGCGGCCGGCGCACCAGCGCCCGCGGCAGCAGCAGCGAAAGCGCGGCGCATGAAGTCGCGCCGGCCGCTCTTGGCTTCGGCATGGACGGCGCGAACGCCGTCACGGTCGAGAAAACTTTCGGGCGCCTTGACCAGGCGGCCATTGGCAATGGGTGAATCGTTCAAACGGGGTCTCCGGAGGTCCGGTACAGCAATGCATCCGGATATAAGCAAGAACCAATATATAGGAGACGAAGGCGCGCGGCAATCGGGGCAACTACCGAGCGGTCGGTTCTGGCGGCGCCGATCGAGGACGATGTCACGCGGCCTGACGGCCTGACGGCGTGGCGGCGTGGCGTCAGGGGCTGCAGACGATGGACGCCGTCGCCATCAGGTCTTCGAACAGCGCCAGCGAGGCCGCGCCGGTCATGGCGTAGGGGTTGAGCGTGGTGGTCTCGGCGTATTTGAGCAGCAAGGACGGGTTGAGCCGCGCCAGGTCGACCTGGCCCATGGCCCAGCCGGCGAAGCGGCGCTCGCCGATCTCGCCGTAGCTGAGCAACTCGACCTGGCTGTGGCGGGGGTCGGCAGCGATGCGGTTGTAGAGCGCGTTGACGGCGCCTCGCCCGCCTTCCAGTACCTGCAGGTACAGGCCTTGGGCGTGGCAGAGCACGCCGGTGACGCCGTTCGCCGGGTTGCCGGCCCTGGACTGGCGGATGATGGCCGCCAGCGCGTCGGGGCCGGCGTCGGCCGCGGCGCGGCTGGCATACATGAGGCGCACAAGCATGGGGGTCTCCGGTTCAGGCGTTCTTGCGCGGCAGCAGGGCGAGGAACTCGCGCCGCAGGTTGGCGTCCTTCAGAAAGGCGCCGCGCATCACGCTGTTGACCATGGCGGTGTTGCTGTCCTTGACGCCGCGCCAGTGCATGCAGAAATGGTCGGCCTCCATCACGATGGCCAGGCCGTCGGGCCGCACGCGGCGCTGCAATTCATTGGCCAGCATCGTCACCGCCACTTCCTGGATCTGTGGCCGCGTCATCACCCAGTCGCAGATGCGGGCGTATTTGCTCAGGCCGATCAGGTTCGAATGTTCGTTGGGCAGCAGGCCGATCCAGACCTTGCCGAAGATCGGGCACAGGTGGTGTGAGCAGGCGCTGCGCACGGTGATCGGGCCGACGATCATCAATTCGTTGAGGCGTTCGGCGTTCGGAAACTCGGTCACCGCCGGCATCGGGTGGTAGCGGCCGCGGAACACCTCGTCGATGAACATGCGCGCCACGCGCTTGGCGGTTTCCTGGGTGTTGTGGTCGCTCTCGGTGTCGATCACCAGGGTGTGCAGCACGTCCTGCAGCTTGGCCTGCACCTCGGCCGTCAGCTCGGCCAGTTCACCGCCGCGCACGCAGTCGGCGATGTTGTCATTGGCGTGATAGCGACGGCCGCAGTCCACCAGCCGGTAGCGAATGCGTTCCGAGGCCGGCAACCGCGCCAGTTCCTCTTCGCTGCGGAACAGGCGCGGCGGTGTGGCGGCGGGCGGCGAAGCGGGCGGATTGGGCATGTCGGCGTCGGTTGGCGTCAGCCGGCCATTGTGCGCCGGGCGCCGGCGCACTGCTGCCCTGGGGCTAGACTGGCTTTGTGAACACACCCCACCTGGCACCGCCGCTGTCGCGCTTGCTCGACCAGACCGCCGACGCCGTGCTCGCGGTCCAGGGCGGGCGCTCCCTGAACGATGTGCTGGCCCTCGTTGCTGCTGATGTCCGTCCCGGTGTGCAGGCGCTCACATTCACGGTTTTGCGCCGGCTCGGCGCGGCAAACGAAGTGCGCGCTGCGCTGGCGCCGAAGACGCCGCCACCCAAGGTCGACGCCTTGCTCGTCACCGCGCTGGCCTTGCTGTGGCCCGACCCGGCGCCGCCATATACCGACCACACCCTGGTCGACCAGGCGGTGCAGGCAGCGCGCCGCCGCTCGCCGGCCTCGGCGGGCTTCGTCAACGCGGTGCTGCGGCGCTTTGTGCGTGAACGCCCGCAGCAGGTGGCGGCGGCGCTGCGGGCGCCGGTCGCCGCCTACAACCACCCGGCCTGGTGGATAGAGCGGCTGCGCCGCGACTGGCCGCAGCAATGGCAGGGCTTGCTGAGCGCCGCCCATCGGCAGCCGCCGATGACGCTGCGGATCAATGCCCGCCGCCTCAGCGGCGCCGATTACGTCCGGCGCCTGGCCGAGCAAGGCCAGGCCGCGCGCCTGCTGAGCGACACCGGCCTTCACGGCCAGGCCGTGGTGCTGGAACGCCCCTGCCCGGTGCAGCAACTGCCCGGCTTTGCCGATGGCGACGTCTCGGTGCAGGACGCCGCGGCGCAGCGCGCCGCCGGCCTGTTGCTCGGCGCCGCCGGCTTGCCGGCCGGCGCGCGTGTGCTCGACGCCTGCGCTGCGCCCGGTGGCAAGAGCGCCCACTTGCTTGAGCGTGCCGACCTCGACCTGCTGGCGCTGGACAGCGACGCCACCCGCCTGCAGCGCGCCCAGGACACCCTGGACCGGCTGCGGCTGAGCGCGCGGGTGCAGGTGGGCGACGCCAGCCAGCCCGCTGCCTGGTGGGACGGCCAGCCCTTCGACGCGATCTTGCTCGACGCCCCCTGCAGCGCCTCGGGCATCGTGCGCCGGCACCCCGACATCTGCTGGCTGCGCCGCGCCGCCGACATCGAGCCGCTGGCGCGGCTGCAGACCGCCATGCTGGAAGCGCTGTGGCCGCTGCTGGCCCCGGGCGGGCGGCTGCTGTTTGCCACCTGTTCGGTGTTCAAAGCCGAGGGCCAGGACCGCATCGACGCGTTTTTGCAACGTCACGGCAGCGCCGGGGCATGGCTGGACCCGTGCTCACCGGGCCATCTGCTGGCAAACCCCGACAATCCGCAGGATGCCGCGCCCGACCCGGGTCGGATCGACCAGGACGGGTTCTTCTACGCCCTGCTCCGCAAGCCCTGACGCCGCCCCTTGTTCCTGATGCGCTCAACGCCGGTCCTTCGAAGCATGCTGCAGGGCCTGCTGCTGGTGCTCGCGCTGTGGGCGTCGGCGGTCGACTCGCTGCGCGCCCAGGGCGTCGAGCTGGCGACGTTGAAGGCGGCGCGCCACGAAGGCCGGCTCGAGCTCGAGTTCGCCACCCGCATCACCTTGCCCAAGGCGGTCGAAGACGCCCTGCAGCGCGGCGTGCCGGTCTACTTCGCTGCCCGCGCCGAGGTCTATCGCAGCCGCTGGTACTGGCGCGATGAACGCGTTGTCCGCGCCAGCCGCAGCTGGCGCGTCGCCTACCAGCCGCTGACGGGCAGCTGGCGCGTGGGCACCGGCGGCCTCCACCAGTCGTTCAACTCGCTGGACGAGGCGCTGGCGGTGATTTCGCGCAGCACCGGCTGGGCCTTGACCGAGCTGGCGCAGCTCGACGCCGACAGCCGCCACTACGTCGAATTCAGCTACCGGCTCGACACCTCGCAGTTGCCCAGTCCGATGCAGATCGGCTTCGGCGGCCAGGGCGACTGGGCCATCGGCGTCGAGCGCACGCTGCGCCTGGACTGAGAGGCTGTGAAGATATGAATCACGCCCGCGTAGGCCCCCAGAAAGGGCGCCATCAAGGCGCAAAGCGCAGACGGGTCCTGAGACCCGGCGAGCATTTGCAACGCCGAGGGGGCCCTTTCTGGGGGCCTACCCGGAGG
>JAUYAJ010000115.1 GCA_030693565.1 Rubrivivax sp. | reverse complement strand
CGCAACACGCGACTGGACACCGACCGGCCCGGTCACCCTCAATCCCGAACGCGACTCGGTCATCGCGGCGCACTCGACAGCAGAAGTTAGGCAGCCGCTGGCTGCATAAATGAGGCGACAACTACCTTGACGCGCGCCGCGGGGCTTGCATGTTGTTCGCTCCCAGGATGTCCGCGCAGGCGGCGTTTGTGATACTGTGTATATGTACAGTTAATGCGATCGAAAGGCAAGCCATGACCACGCCTGCTGTGCCGCCTGCGCCGCCCCGCCTGCTCGACATGCTGCGCTCGCGGGTGCGCTACATGCACTACAGCCTGCGCACCGAACAAGCCTATGTGCACTGGGTTCGCGCCTTCATCCGTTTCCATGACCTGCGCCACCCGGCGGAACTGTCGCGGCCCGAGATCGAGGCCTTTCTGTCTTGGTTGGCGACCGAGCGGCAGGTCGCGCCGTCGACCCATCGCCAGGCTTTGTCGGCGCTGCTCTTTCTGTACCAGAAGGTGTTGCAGCTGCCGCTGCCGTGGATGGACGAGATCGGCCGGCCGCAGCAGCAGCGCCGCTTGCCGGTCGTGCTGTCGCACGACGAGGTGGCACGTTTGCTGGCCCAGCTCGACCGCCATGGCGCGGTGCCGGGCACCGCCACCGCCGTCCCGGCCACGCCCCACGGGCTGATCGGCCGTCTGCTCTACGGCTCGGGCATGCGGCTGCTCGAAGGCCTGCGTCTGCGCGTCAAAGACATCGAGTTCGATCGCCGCGCCATCATCGTGCGCGAAGGCAAGGGCGGCAAAGACCGCGTCGTGATGCTGCCCGCGGCGCTCGAGCAGCCGCTGCGCGAGCAACTCGTGCGCTCGCACGCGCAGTGGGCGCTCGACCGCGCGCAGGCGCTGGCCGGCGTGGCGGTGCCACATGCGCTGTCCCGCAAATACCCGCGGGCGGCCGAGTCCTGGGCCTGGCACTGGGTCTTTCCGCAGGCCACCGCGTCGACCGACCCGCGCAGCGGCGTGCAGCGCCGCCACCACCTGCTCGAAGGCAATTTCCAGCGCGCCTTCAAAGACGCGCTGGCGCGCGCCCAGGTCGTCAAGCCGGCGTCGCCGCACACGCTGCGCCACTCCTTTGCCACCCATTTGCTGCTGGCCGGCTACGACATCCGCACCGTGCAGGAATTGCTGGGGCACGCCGATGTCGCCACGACCATGATCTACACCCATGTGCTGCGGCTGGGTGGCGGCGCGGTGCGCAGTCCGCTCGACAGCCTGGGCGCGGTGGCGTCGCTGGCACCGCTGCAGCCAGCCGCTGGCGCGGCGCGCTATCCGGCTGCAGCGGCGGCGCCGCCACGCCGCGCCCGCGAGCCCGGTGCGGTCGGCTGCTGGCCTGGGGGTGTCGGCAGCGCACTGGGCATGGCTTGACGCCCGCGGCCGTGCGCCCCGGGGGCGGTGCTTTCAGCCACCCCCGCCACACCCGGCGCCCATGTTGCCGGCGCTGCGCCTGCGTTGTCCGGCCTTGTGCTGGCTCTTTCTTGTCTTGTGCCGTTTCGCCGTGTCCATCCGCCATGTCCTGCCCGGTTTTGCCGAGCTCCATTGCCGCAGCAACTACAGCTTTCTGAGCGGTGCCTCGCACCCCGAGGAACTGGTCGAGCGCGCCCACGCACTGCGCTACGCGGCATTGGCGATCACCGACGAGTGTTCACTTTCGGGGGTGGTGCGTGCCCATGGGCGTGCCCGGGAACTGGGGCTGCCGCTGATCATCGGCGCCGAGATGGCGTTGCAGCCCGGTGGCGGGTCGGCTGCGGTGCCCGCGTCGGCATCCACTGCCGCCCCCGGCCCGTGCCTGGTGCTGCTGGCGATGTCGCGCCGCGGTTACGGCAATCTGTCGCAGTGGATCACGGTGGCACGCCGGCGCGCGCCCAAGGGCCAGTACCTGGCGCTGCAGTCCGACCTTGAAGGCAAGGTGCCGAGCGCGCCCACGCTGGCCGGGTTGCCCGACTGTTTTGCGCTGTTGTCGGCGGCGGCGGTGCTGGCGTCGGCCCAGCCTTTCGAAACCTTGTTCGCACAGGCCATGTGGCTCAAGACCTGGTTCGGCAACGAGCGCGCCGCGCTCGCGCTGGCGCTGCGGCTGCGCCCGCACGACGCCTTGCTGATCGAGATCACCCAGCGCGTGGCCATGCTCACCGGCTTGCCCATCGTTGCCACTGGTGCGGTGCTGATGCATGCACGCTCGCGCAAGCCGCTGCAGGACGCGCTCACCGCCACCCGGCTCAAGTGCACGGTGGCCGAAGCCGGCTTCGCGCTCGAAGCCAACGCCGAAGCTCACTTGCGCACGCGCGCGCGGCTGGCTTCGCTGTTCCGGCCCGAATGGCTGCAAGCCAGTCTGGTGATCGCCGGCGGCTGCGCCTTTTCACTCGCCGAGCTGCGCTACGAATACCCGCAGGAGATCGTGCCGCCCGGTTGCACGCCCACGGGCTGGCTGCGTGAACTGACCGAGCGCGGCGCCGCGCGGCGCTACCCGGCCGGCGTGCCCGCGGCGGTGCGCAAGATGCTCGAGCATGAACTGGCGCTGATCGCCCAGCTGCAATACGAGCCCTATTTCCTCACCGTGGCCGACCTCGTGCACTGGGCGCGCGACCAGGGCATCCTGTGCCAGGGCCGCGGCAGCGCGGCCAACTCGGCGGTCTGCTACTGCCTGGAGGTGACGGCGGTCGACCCGCACACCAGCACGCTGCTGTTCGAGCGCTTCATCAGCGCCGAGCGCAACGAGCCGCCCGACATCGACATCGACTTCGAACACCAGCGCCGCGAAGAAGTCATCCAGTACGTCTACCGCAAGTACGGCCGCCACCGCGCCGCGCTCACCGGCGTGGTCATCAGTTACCGGCCGCGCTCGGCGCTGCGCGACATCGGCCGCGCGCTGGGCATCGACGCCGAGCGCATCGCCGCCGTCGCCAAGACCCAGCAATGGTTCGACGGTCGCTCGGTCGACCCCGAGCGGCTGCGCGAGAACGGCTTCGACCCCGACGCGCCGCTGTGCCGGCTGTGGGTGGCGCTGACGCAGCAGCTGATCGGTTTTCCGCGCCACCTCAGCCAGCACCCGGGCGGCTTCGTCATCGCGCGCGACCAGCTCGCGCGGCTGGTGCCGGTGGAGAACGCCGCGATGGCAGGCCGCAGCGTCATCCAATGGGAAAAGGACGACCTCGACACCCTGGGTCTGCTCAAGGTCGACCTGCTGGCGCTGGGCATGCTCAGCGCGATCCGCCGCGCGCTCGACCTGGTGGGCGCCAAGCGCGGCCGCCCGCTCGCGTTGCACGAGGTGCCGCAGGACGACGCCGCCACCTACGCCATGCTGTGCCGCGGCGACAGCGTGGGCACTTTCCAGGTCGAGAGCCGGGCCCAGATGAGCATGCTGCCGCGGCTGCAGCCGCGCTGCTTCTACGACCTGGTGATCGAGGTCGCCATCGTGCGCCCGGGGCCGATCCAGGGCGGCATGGTCCACCCCTACCTGAAGCGGCGCAGCGGCGAAGAAGCGGTCGACTACCCGAGCGCCGAGGTCGAGCAGGCCTTGTCGCGCACGCTGGGCGTGCCGATCTTCCAGGAACAGGTGATGCAACTGGCCATCCTGGCCGCCGATTTCACGCCCGGCGAGGCCGACCAGCTGCGCCGCGCGATGGCGGCCTGGAAGCGCAAGGGCGGCCTGGGGCCCTTCCACGAGCGGCTGGTCGGCCGCATGGTCGCCAAAGGCTATGCGCCCGACTACGCCGAGCGCATCTTCAAGCAGATCGAAGGCTTCGGCGAATACGGCTTCCCGGAAAGCCATGCCGCGAGCTTCGCGCTGCTGGTCTACGTCAGCGCGTGGCTCAAGTGCCACCACCCTGACGCTTTCCTCGCCGCGCTGCTGAACAGCCAGCCGATGGGTTTTTACGCCCCGGCCCAGCTGGTGCGCGACGCGCGTGAACACGGGGTCGAGGTGCGCGCGGTGGACGTGGTCCACAGCGCCTGGACGAGCACGCTCGAAGGCGCGGGCCCCGGGCTGCGCCCGGTGCGGCTCGGGCTGGACCGCATCGCCGGCCTGGCC
>JAUYAJ010000112.1 GCA_030693565.1 Rubrivivax sp. | reverse complement strand
CACCGGGGCGCAACCGCCCGAGGCCACGATCTGGCCGCCGCTGAAGACCGATGCGTTCATCAGCATCTGCGGGTTGCGTTCCTTGAACCATTGCTGGATCACCAGCCCGTCGGCGAAGCGCGGGCTCATCGAGCGGAACGCGGCCACCGTATAGGCCTTGGCGCGCGCCGTGTCGGGGGTGATGAAGCCAGCGTCGTCCATGCGCTCGAGTGCGATCAGGTGGCCTTCGGGGCCGACGATGGCCACCGAGATCGGCAGCCCCATCTCAAGCGCCTTGTCGCAGACGACGCGGATGAATTCGCGGCACTCGGCCACCAGCAGCTTTGCCATGCGTTGCTCGCCTTCTTTTCGTTGGCTTATTCGGGCTTGATGCCGGCGCTCTGGATCAGCCGCGCCCACTTGTCCATCTCGCTGCGGATGTAGCGGTCGAAGGCGTCGGGGCTGGCTTTGACGGCTTCGATGCCCTGCGCCGCAAACAAGGCTTTGAGTTCGGCGCTGTCGAGCACCGTCTGCACCGCGCCGTTCAGCCGCGCCACCACCGCCGCCGGCGTGCCGGCGGGCGCGACCAGGCCGAACCAGACCGAGGTCTCGAAACCTTTCAGGCCGAGCTCGTCGAGCGTCGGCAGATCGGGCGCGATCTCGCTGCGTTTGAGGCTGGTGGCGGCCAGCGCCTTGAGCTTGCCGGCGCGGATGTGCGCCAGCACGGTCGACGCCGGCGAGAACATCAACGACACCTGGCCGGCCAGCAAGTCGGTCACCGCCGGCGAGCTGCCGCGGTAAGGCACGTGCAGCATCGTCACACCCGCCATCGACGAAAACAGCTCGCCCGACAGGTGCGGGGAGGTGCCGTTGCCCGACGATGCATAGCTCACCTGCCCGGGCCGCGCCTTGAGCGTGCGCACCAGCTCGTCCACCGACGCCACCGCCAGCGACGGGTGGGCGACGAGCAGATTGGGCACGCTGCCGATCATCGAAACGGGCACGAAGTCGCGGCTCAGGTTCGGCGTCGTCGATCCCGGGAAGCTCGAATTGATCGTGTTGGCGATGGTGCCGACGAACAGGTTGTAGCCATCGCCCGCCATGCCGGCCACCAGCTTGGCGGCGATGCTGCTGCTGGCGCCGGGCCGGTTCTCGACCACGAAAGGCTGGCCGAGCAGGCGGCCCAGGCGCTCGGCCACCAGGCGTGTCGCCACGTCGGTGGAGCTGCCGGGCGGGAATCCCACCGTCACCTTCACCGGCCGCGCCGGATAGGCCTCATCAGCCAGCGCCCCCAGGGGCAGGCCTGCCGCCGCTGCCAAGGCCACTGTGGCCAGCCATTGCCGTCGTGTCATGTCTCCACCTCGTCGTTGGCCGCGACCAGCTCCAAGGCCGGCACGACCGCTGTTCATCGGTTCATTAGACGGGGCCGGCATTTATGATGCAAACGAATCTTTCAAATGAGTTGATGAGGTGAACTGATGAATGTGACGCTGCGGCAGCTGCGCGCTTTCGTGCTTGTCGGCCAGCTCGGCAGCTTCACGCAGGCGGCGCAGGCGATGCACTTGACGCAGTCGGCGCTGAGCCTGCTGGTGCGCGAGCTGGAAACGGCGCTGAACACCCGCTTGCTCGACCGCACGACGCGCAGCGTCAGCCTGACGGCGGTGGGGCGCGAGTTTTTCGCCAGCGCGCAGCGGCTGCTCGACGACCTGGCGCTGGCCATCGGCAGCGTCGACGAGCTGGTGGCCAAGCAGCGTGGCCGCGTCGTCATCGCCGCGCCGCTGGTGCTGTCGGGCACCTACCTGCCGCGCATCCTGGCGGGCTTTCGCGCGCTCTACCCGGGCATCGAACTGGTGCTGAAGGAGTCGCTGCCCGACGAAGTGCTGCCGCAGGTGCGCAGCGGCGCCGCCGACCTGGGCATCGGCACCTTCCACCGCAGCGAGCAAGGCTTGCAGCGCGTGCTGCTGTTCAAGGAGTCGCTGGTGGCCGTCTTCCCGCGCGGCCATGCGCTGGACGGCAAGGCGCCGCTGGCCTGGCGCGACCTCGAGGGCTTGCCGGTGCTGACGCTGCCGCGCGACAGCGTGTTCCGCGAGCTGGCGCAGAGCGGCTTCGCCGCTGCCGCCATGGTCTTGCAGCCGGCCTTCGAGGCGACATACGTCGGCACCTTGATCGGACTCGTCGATGCCGGGCTGGGCGTGGCCATCGTGCCGGGCTATGCCACCGCGCTGGCCGACCCCGGCCGCGTGGCGTGGCGCCGGCTGGAAGCGCCGGTGGTCGAGCGCGAGGTGCAGCTGGTGCACCGCGCCGGGCCGTCGCTGTCGCCGGCGGCGCAGGCGTTTGCCGACTACATCGTCGGCCCGCCGGCGGCTGCCGGCGCAGGCCTCAAGGCCCGGTGCTGAACAGCTTGGCGGCGCGGCCCTTGAGTTCGAGCAGTTCGTTGGCGGTCACCGAATACTTGCCGGTGATGACGTCGACGTCGACGCGGAATTCGACGTCCTTGCCGCGGTTGGACAGCTGGCCCGACGTGAATTCGTAGTCCGGACTCTCGGCCGGTAGGCCCATGACCTGCTCGTCGTAGTCTTCGTAGGTGACGCCGCGAATCTCGCCGCTGGCCAGGTCGAGCATGCCGGTCGAGCGCACGATGGACTCGGTGAGTTCGTCAAGGATGACGATCGGGACGATCAGGTTCAAGGTGGAGCCCTCTGCAGCAAAGCGCCCTATTGTCCCGCGACTTGGCTGTCGGCGCCGCCGGCGATGATGCCGCCGCCCAGGCAGACCTCGCCGTCATAGAGCACGGCCGACTGGCCCGGCGTCACCGCCCACTGGTTGTCGTCGAAGTCGAGCGCGAAGCCGCCGTCCGCCAACGGCTCGAACTGGCAACCGGCGTCGGCCTGGCGATAGCGTATCTTGGCCGCCAGCCGGCCGGCGGCGGGCGCTGTGCCGGCAACCCAGCTGCAACCAGCGGCTTGCAGCTGGCGCGACAGCAACCACGGGTGCTCATGGCCTTGCACCACGCGCAGCGCATTGTGCGCCGGCTCTTTCCGGGCCACATACCAGGGCGCATGCTCGCCACCGCCGGACTTGACCCCGCCGATGCCCAGGCCCTGGCGCTGGCCCAGCGTGTAGAAGCTCAGGCCGACATGGCGGCCGAGCTCGCGGCCGCGCTCGTCAAGCAGCGGGCCGGGCGCGTGGCTGAGGTAGCGGTTCAGGAACTCGCGGAACGGCCGCTCGCCGATGAAGCAGATGCCGGTCGAATCTTTCTTCTTCGCGTTCGGCAGCCCGATCTCGGTGGCGATGCGCCGCACCTCGGTCTTTTTCAGTTCGCCGACCGGGAACAGCGTCTTGGCCAGCTGCGCCTGGTTGAGCCGGTGCAGGAAGTAGCTCTGGTCCTTGGCCGGGTCCAGGCCTTTGAGCAGCTGGCAACCGGCCGGCGTGTCGCGCACACGGGCGTAGTGGCCGGTGGCAATCTTCTCGGCGCCCAGGCGCAGCGCATGGTCGAGAAAGGCCTTGAACTTGATCTCGGCGTTGCACAGCACGTCGGGAT
>JAUYAJ010000108.1 GCA_030693565.1 Rubrivivax sp. | reverse complement strand
CCGGGCCCAGCGGCGCCAGATGGCTCATGATGTCGCGGCTGCCGCCGAAGGCCGCCAGCGGCATGCCGCCGCCGATGACTTTGCCGAACACGCTCATGTCGGTCGCAAAGCCGGGAATCGCCTTGGCGTAGACGCTCTGGGCGCCGCCCAGGGCGACACGAAAGCCGCTCATCACCTCGTCGAAGATCAGCAGCGCGCCATGCTCGGTGCAGAGCTCGCGCAGCCGGGTCATGAAGGGCAGCGAGGCGCGCACGAAGTTCATGTTGCCGGCGATCGGCTCGATCATCACGCAGGCGATCTGCGCGCCATGGGTGTCAAAAGCCTCGTCGAGCTGACCCACGTTGTTGTACTCGAGCACCAGCGTGTGCTTGACCACTTCGGGCGGTACGCCGGCGCTGGTCGGGTGGCCGAAGGTGGCCAGGCCCGAGCCGGCCTTGACCAGCAAGGCGTCGGCATGGCCGTGGTAGCAGCCTTCGAACTTGATGATCTTCGAGCGCCCGGTGACGCCGCGCGCCAGCCGCAGCGCGCTCATCGCCGCTTCGGTGCCGCTGCTGACCAGGCGCAGCTGCTCGACGCCGGGCACCTGGGCGATGATGGCTTCGGCCAGTTCGGCCTCGGCCTCGGTGGGGGCGCCGAAGCTGAAGCCGTCGGCGGCGGCGCGCTGCACCGCTTCGAGCACGGCCGGGTGGCCGTGGCCCAGGATCATCGGCCCCCAGGAGCCGATGTAATCGATGTAACGCTGGCCCTCGACGTCCCACATGTAGGCGCCAGCGGCGCGGCGGATGAAACGCGGCGTGCCGCCGACGGCGCGAAAGGCGCGCACCGGCGAGTTGACGCCGCCGGGGATGACGCGCTGGGCGCGCTCGAAGGCGGCGGCGTTGCTGGCGGCTGGGCTGGTCTCAGTGGACACGTCGCGGTGCTCCTTTGCTGCGCGGATCTTCTTCGGGCCCTTCGTCGGTCAGCGCGCCGGCGCCGGCGTCGTCTTCGCCTTCTTCGCCGGGCGGCAAGGCCCAGAAGAAGCGGTCGGGCACGATGTTGCCCATGCCGGGCCGGTAGCCGGCGTCCAGGCTTTGGTCGAGGAAGGCCAGGGCTTCGCCGACAGCGGCTTGCAGCTCGGTGCCCGAGGCCAGCAAGGCCGCCAGCGCCGCGGCCAGGGTGTCGCCAGCGCCGACGAAACCGGCGTCGAAGCGCTCGAACTTCTCGCCCGTCAATGCGCCCTGCGGCGAGGCGAGCACGTTGTCGATGAACTGCTCGGCGCCCTTGGGCGCCAGCATGACGCCGGTGACGAGCACGTAGCGCGTGCCATGCTCACCGGCCGCCACCGCCAGTTCGCGCGCCGACGGCGGGCGCTCGCTGTCCCAGTCAGGCAGCAGGAAGTCGGTCAGCGTCTTGTGGTTGCCGACCAGCACTTCGGTGGCCGGCAGGATCAGATCGCGGAAGGCGTCGAGGTAGGGCTGGGCCTGGTCTTCGTCAAGCCAGGACAGGTTGGGCAGGTAGGACACCAGCGGCAGCTCGGTGTAGTCGGACAGCACTTCGGCCACCGCGCCCACGGTCTCGGCCGAACCGAGGAAGCCGACCTTCCAGCCGGCGACGGTGACGTCTTCGAGGATGGTGCGCGCCTGCTCGACGACGACATCGGGGTCGAGCGGGTGGTGGTCGAAGACCTCGGCGGTGTCGCGCATCACAATGCCGGTGATCACCGGCAGCACATGGGCGCCCATCGCGGCGATGGTGGCGACGTCACCGGCCATGCCGCCGGCGCCGCAGGGGTCGCTGGCGTTGAAGCTCATCACGCAGGCGGGCGCCGCCGGCTCCAGCGCGGGGTCGCTGGCATCGGTGTTGGTGGCCGACCCGGGGTCGAATCCGGGTGGGTTGGGCGGGCTGGCGGGACTCATGGGCGGGCCTTGTCGGCTGGGGTGACGCAGGCGCGCTGCGATGTCGCGGCGCGCCTTGGCGCAGGACCTTGGAAACGTTCCGTAAGTGCTCACAAATCCATGCATTTACGGGGATCTGCGTGGCTACAATCGCCGACCATTGTAGTGACGCCCTGACCCTCTCGTGACTGAACCCAAAACCTGGATGTGCCTGATCTGCGGCTGGATGTACGACGAGGCCGCCGGTGACCCCGAGCATGGCATCGCGCCCGGCACCGCATGGGCCGATGTATCGATGAACTGGACCTGTCCCGAGTGTGGAGCCCGCAAAGAGGACTTCGAGATGGTCGAGATTTGAGAGCCACCGTGCCCGGCGTGCCGGGATTGCCGCCGTTGAGGAGTGATGTCCGTGGACCTTGAAGTACCCGACGCCGGCTCGCCAGGCGCCAAGGTCTTGGTGATCGACGACAGCAACACGATCCGTCGCAGCGCCGAGATCTTTCTGCGCCAGGGCGGCCATGAGGTGGTGCTGGCCGAGGACGGCTTCGATGCGCTGGCCAAGGTCAACGACCACGACCCCGAATTGATCTTCTGCGACATCCTGATGCCGCGGCTTGATGGTTACCAGACTTGCGCCATCATCAAGCGCAACCCACGTTTCGCCCATGTGCCGGTGATCATGCTGTCGTCCAAGGACGGCTTGTTCGACAAGGCGCGTGGCCGCATGGTGGGCGCCCAGGACTACCTCACCAAGCCTTTCACCAAAGAGCAACTGCTGCGGGCGGTGGACGCGTTCCGTCGCGTTGCCGGCTGATGGCAGCGGCCACCGCACCTGATCAAAGGACCGACACAATGGCGATCCAGAAGATTCTCGTGGTTGACGACTCGAAGACCGAGCTCTACCACCTGCAGGACATTCTTGGCCGCCATGGCTACAGCGTGCGCACCGCCGAGAACGGCGAGGAAGCGCTGCGCCGCCTCGCCGAGGACAAGCCCGATCTGGTGTTGATGGACGTCGTGATGCCGGGGCAGAACGGCTTTCAGCTGACGCGCTCGATCACCCGCGACCCGCGTTTTGCCGGTTTGCCGGTGATCCTGTGCACGAGCAAGAACCAGGAAACCGACAAGGTCTGGGGCATGCGCCAGGGCGCACGCGACTACATCGTCAAGCCGGTGAACGCGGACGAGTTGGTGGCCAAGATCAAGGCCTTCGACCCGGTCTGAACCGAGATTCCCCCCTCCGTGGCCAACCGAGAAGCCCTGCGTGAACTACAAAGCCGCCTGGCCGCCAGGCTGCAGACGGCGCGCACCGAGCCGCGCAGCGCCTCCTGGTTGGCGGTGGAATGCGCCGGTCAGGGCTTGCTGTTCCCGCTCGCCAGCGCTGGCGAGATCTTCAGCCTGGGCACGCTGCTGCCGGTGCCGCACACCCAGCCTTGGTTTCTGGGCGTGGCCAACCTGCGCGGCGGCTTGCACGGCGTTGTCGACCTGGCGGCCTTTCTCGGACTGCGAGCGGCCGGCAGCGCGCGCGCCGCGGCCGAGACCGGCCGCGACCAGGCCCGGTGGCTGGCGCTGAATGCGGCGCTGGGCAGCCATTGCGCGCTGCTGGTCGACCGCCTGGCC
>JAUYAJ010000096.1 GCA_030693565.1 Rubrivivax sp. | reverse complement strand
CGGGCCCCTTGACAGGCCGGCGACCGCCTTCAGGCGGGTACCAAACGTCCGCCGGTCACGTCACCGAAATGCTCGGTCACGCTCCCGAATTCGGCGGTCACGATGCCGAAACGGTCGGTCACGCTCCTCCGAAATACGCACTGCGGTGGTGATGAGCCTGCTGCAGTCGGCCAAGCTCAACGGGCACGAGCCCTGGGCGTATCTGAAAGACGTGCTCACCCGGCTGCCCACGCAGTTGAACAGCCGGATTGAAGAGCTGCTGCCCCACAAGTGGCGGCCTGCTGGCTGAAGCCGATCGGCCCGCACCAGCGCGACGCCGAGCCAAGCCCAAGACCCGACTGAGCATCGCGGCGAGCATGCCGCCGATGTTCAGGCAATGCGCGATAACTGCCATCACCGCGCTGTGCGCCGCGTCCATCATGTTCGCCATGGCCGCGATGCTCGGCCGCCTTGGGGCTCAGCTCAAGCTGCCTCGGCTAGACGCTTACGGATGGCGGAATTCGGGGCCTTGTTCAGCGTTGCCTTAGAGTGCCTGGGTCACTGGTCGAACCGGTCGCCAACCCGCGGCTTACCAGAGACTGCCGCCGGTGACCCGTGGATCGATGCTGCTAGGGGGTCCTTCGACGCTTGGCAATTGCAGCCTGGCATTCCGCGAGAAGACGCTCGACCGCGGGCTCCACGCCGAATGAGCTTTGTGCCAGGTTGAAGGCGGCTCGGCTCAGGCGATCGCGCAGCGCTCCATCGGTGATGATCCGGTGCAGCGCCAGACTCAGTGCTTCGGGATCCCTGGGCGGCACGACGAGCGCATTCTTCCCGGTAGTCACCACGTCCGGGATGTTTCCCACCGCCGTGACGACGACCGACAGTTTGGCGGCCATCGCTTCAATCATTGCATTGGGCAGACCTTCCGACCAAGACGGTAGAACAAGCACATCAGACCTTGCGAGCACGGCATTTTTTGCCTCTCCCTGCAGCCACCCGTGAAATTTCACCTTTCCCGTCAGTCCGTGCGCGGCCACATGGATACGCGCCTCAGGCATGGCGTGACCGTCGCCAATGAGTTCAAGCTCAAACGGCGAGTTTTCCGGCAAGCGCGCGCAGGCTTCGAGGAGATCCAGCACACCCTTCTCTCGTTCAAGCCATCCCAGGAACAGCAGCCTGACCGGTTCGGCGGCATGCGCCTGCCGGAGTCCACCAATGCGCAGCAGTTCGGGAGTGGCTGTCCAATTTCGGATGATGGGCGCGTCCTCAGGTTCGAAGCCGAGACCTGAGACGGCGAACCGATGCCACGCCTGCCCCTGGCACACGAGCTTGTCGGCAGCTCGATAGCAGATCGCGAAGAGCACATTGCGCCAAACGGACGGTGGCCCGACGTCTGGAGGTGCACCTCGCGGGAGGATCAGCGCGGCCGCGCCCCGTAGCCGTGCGTACCAGGCCATGACGCCCTTTTCGATCGCGCTGGCCCCGGGAGAGGCGAAGAGGATCACCGCTTGGGGCCTGCGCATTTCGAATCGGAGCATATAGATCGCGCAGCGTCTGATCGCGAGTATCGTCCTGAGCGCAAGCCCCGGGGGGGGGTTTCGAATCTGAGAAGAGTCGACCAACGCGAGGTCGCTGCGTTGCGGCATCGACGACTGCAACAAGATTCGGCAACTCGTGGCCACCCCACCGACCACTTCGCGACCTGGCGGCGGGAAAGCACCAACAATGAGAAGTCGCAGTCGCGCTTCAGTGAGTTCAGACATTTCCATTGCATGGCGAATCGTCGAGCAAGCGCGAGAACAGTGCTCCGTAGGCGCCCACCATGGTCCGGATGCTGAGGTTCGCTGCAGCGTAGGCACGCGCATTGCGCCCCAAGGAAAGTCGCTCTGAAGTCGACAGTGCAGCAAACCGGTCGATTGCCCGGGCGATTTCAGGAGGGCTGTCGGGGTTGAACAAGAATCCGCGCTGGCCATCGAGAATCAGGACAGGGTGATCGCACACTCGCGATACGAGTGCCGGACGGCCTGCCGCCATCGCCTCGCAGACTACATTAGGCAGCCCCTCGTAGAATGAAGGGTGGATCAACGCATGATGCTGGGCGAGCAATTCAACGACGTCGTCGCGTTCTCCAAGCCATTTCCAATGCGAGGCCACCTTGGGCCGCCTCGCAAGCAAGTCATCGACCTTTGCGCGATACGCCAATCCATTTTCACTGGCATCTTGTCTGCCGACCCATGATACGAAAGGAAGCCGCCGGCCTTCCTCTTCCAGCAGGCACATCGCCTCGATAAGGTGAAGCAGATTCTTCTCGGGTCCAATGCGTCCAATTCCGAGAAGCCGAACATCCTCGCCGTCTCGGGCAAGCTCCGACCATGTGGGGTCGAACGACTCCAGATCCAAGCCGTTGTAGATACAGGTCACCTTGTGCACCAACCACGATTTCCCTCTGAGCCACTGCGCTTGCTCATGGCTGTTGGTCACAACATGGTCTGCCAGCGCATGAAGCCAACGGCGCACCAACGCCCCGACCCTCGAGCGGTCCGCACGGAAACTGCTTCGCTCGGAAACGATGAACTTGGAACTGCGGGTGACCAACGCGCAGAGTTCAGTGTAGACATTTGGCGACCCCAGATAGGAGACGACGACATCGTACTTGCGACGGCGAATTGTGTTGACCAGGGCCCAAAATACCGAAAGAGAAAATCCCTTTCCCTTCGTCGCTTCATGAACGGTAATCTTTGACCTGTCGACAATGGGGCGAAAGAATCGTTGATCTGGAAAGTAAAGAAAAATCTCTACGGAATGACCGTGCTCCTTCAGCGCACAGGCAAGCGCAGTCATCTGGCGCTGGGCCCCCCCGGGGCCCAAGTGATCGATCACGCACAACACACTCAGGGGTTTGTTGGTCATGCCGCAAGCTTCAGAAGGATCCAGGCGACATGAACGGCAGCCAGCAGTCCGAGCAGGCAGACAAGCAGACTCCGGTAGGCGCGGCGTTCGGTGTCCTGTCGCAGGTCAGGCAGTAATGCGAGCATGAACAGCGGAGAAATGAACGCCCCAAAGTGTCGCGTCTCCAGGCTGGTTCCTGCGATGGCTAGTGCGAATCCGAAAGTCACCAGAACGAGAAAGACGTTGACGCGGTTTCGGAGCGCCCTTTGTTGCCAAATTCGAACCACCGCCAGACCCGCAAGTGGCGTCAGTGCATAGAAAAACAGCGCGTTGAATGACTTGAAAAGCGAGGCCGCGGTTTCGAGTTGAAAACCCGACCAGAATGGAATGGGAAAGACGAACAGGTAGGCTAGCCCGAGCGGGAGGCGGACAGCGAGGGGCTGGTTGACGATCAATGTCAATCCCATGGAGCCCGTAGCGGCCTGTTCATTCGCCTGTGCCGAGTATGTCTCGCTCCCGCGACTCAAGGCGAAGAGCGCATCGTCGCTTAGATCCGTGTACGTGGCGGCCGCCAAGCTCAGTATCGCCGCCCCCGCAAGAACGAATAGAAGTCGTCGGCGGGTGCCGAGACCTGTGGACAGAGCGAACGATCCCACGGCGCCCAGCAACATGGCAATAGGAACGAAGGCGAACTCGGTGCGTAGCAGCGCCAACCCGGAAAAGAAAACCAGATTCGTGACGATCAGCCACGGGATCGCGTTGGCCTTAGGGGCTGCTAGATACCGAACCCAGATGAGACAATTTCCAGTGACGACAAGCAGGACCACGGCATCGCGCAAGTGGATTGAGGCGAAGAGCCAAAGCAATCCGCAAAACGAAAACATCGTCGTCAGGCGATTGATTCGCTCAATGTCATGACCGTAAATGATCCGGATCATCCGAACGCCAAGCACGCCGGTAAGTGCGATAGCGCACACGTTGATGAGAATTCCGACGTAACGGGCACGATCAAAACCTATTGCCGCAAAGCCGTCGTACACGGCTCGCCAGAGTAATATAGCACCCGCACCCTCCGTGAAGACCCGGATATCTTCAATTGACAGCCCTCCGGCTTCACCTCGCGCGAGATCAAAGAAAGATCCAGCATCCGATCCAAGCTGCAGCGGATCTTGCAGGACCTCTGCATAGATGGCTGCAATACCGGCCGCGAACCATCCAATTGCGAACAGGCGGGTAAAGATGGAGCGCTCTGGTCTCAGGTTGCTCCCCAGCAACCACAACGGCGTGGCACCGATAGTCCAGAAAATGACAGCCGCCAGAGTGGGTTGCAACGACTCGTAGGCAACGTTGTTGAGCCAGCATCCACTCAGGAATACGAGAAGGTCGAATGTGATTCCATCGCGGATCGTCGCCGCAGAATATTTGATCTGAGCGGAAGTCATATTCGCCATGCAAGTACAGGAACGCAGTTCATGACGGGGCGACCAAACCTCCATCAGCAAGCCATGCCTGAAACATCAGGACTGACCGGAACGGAGCCCGCAGGTTGGCGCGCCCGGCGAGGTGCTCGCGCCAAGCAGAGCGAATCAAATCCGGCCGGAGGAATCCTTGTTCCTTCATCGTTTGCTCGTCCAGCAGGGGCGCCGTCCGTTCAGGCAGCGGTCGACACAAGCACGAATCCAATGGTCCGTCAAATCCTATCTTGGGGCGATCAGTGCGCATTTACGGCACGTAGCGTTCGAGCACGCTGCGCAGCGTCCACTTTGTTTGGCTATCGCGTAGTTTCACTCTTGCTGGACGCGACCACGCCAATTCCACGACCCGATGGTCCAGCAAGGGTGCCCGCGTTTCCAGGCCCACTGCCATTGCCGCACGATCAACCTCTGTGAGTACGTCGTCCGGTAAATAGGCATGCGAATCCGTGCACATCATCCTGTTAAACATCGTGTCTGCCACGGCAGGAGCTGACATGTCATCAGTGTGCTCCATGTCGCCGACGACGGCTTCGCTTGCGTAAGGCCACTGCGATGTGGCAGCGCGATAGAACCGGGCATTGTCCCGCGATTCGAAAGTCACGCAGACCGTTTGTCGGCGACGCGAGTGGCCGGGCCAGGCCCGTACCAGGTCGGCGATGCTCCGTCGCACCCCCGGAGGAAGTCGCCGAATGCGGCGCCACTGCTTGGTTGAGCGCAGATAACGCGAGTATCCGCAAAAGAGTTCATCGGCGCGGTCGCGCGGCCAAATCGCTGCCAGTGGCAACAGCCCGACGAGGAGGAACGCTGCGCCGGTCACCGGCGCCTGCAGCGAGACATAGGCCGCTCCCTGCGTCACGCAGGCGGCTAGCATCAGCAGCAGTGTCGGCACGAGCGGATCGGTGGTCCGTGGTCGTCCTGGGCGCGCCTGCGCGAGCCTGGTTGCGGCCGTGCTCACGCGCGTGCCCCGCGCGGCGCGGCGCGCAGCGCCTCATGCCAGGCCTGGAACATCAGCACTGGCCACAATACGTCGCGCAGGTTTTCACGACCGCTGAGGTGCGCGCGCCAGGCGCGGCGGATCGGCACTGGATCGAAATGGCCTTCGCGACGCAAGCGTTGCTCTGACAGGAGTTCCTCGGCCCAGGGCCGCAGGCTGCCGCGCAGCCAGTTGTCCAGCGGCACCGCGAACCCCGCCTTGGGGCGCTCGAACAGCGCTCGAGGCACATGGCGCTCAAGCACCCGGCGCAGCAGCCACTTGCTTTCGCCCCCACGGTGCTTCATGGCGATTGGCAGTGACCAAGCCCATTGCACCAACTGAGGGTCGAGCATGGGAACGCGGGTTTCCAGGCTGCAGCGCATTGCGCTGCGGTCGACCTTGGCGAGGATGTCGTCCGGAAGGTAGGTGGTCGCATCGAAGAACATCGCAGTGTGCAGCATGTCGGCCGCCAACTCGGCCGGCGCGCCGTTTGGCAGGACGAATGCCGTACCGTCCAGACCGAGCACGACGCGCTCCGGGCGCCGCCATTGCGCGGTCATGGCGCGAAAAAAATCCTCGGCGCGCGCGCTGCGCAACAGGCGCGCAGCGGCAAGCGCGCCCAGCGGCAGGCCAGGGGTGTGCTCCAGCACCGCGGACAACAGGCTGCGCATTGGCAGCGGCCAGGCCGACAGCCGCTGCCAGTGCCGGGCCGCCTTCCGGTAACGGGTGTAGCCGCAGAACAGCTCGTCGCCGCCGTCCCCGGACAGGCTGACGGTAACCTGGGTGCGCGCCAACCGGGCCACCAGGTACGTGGGAATCGCCGACGAGTCTCCGAAGGGTTCGTCAAAAGCTTCGATTACCGCCGGCAGGGCGTGGCGGATGTCGGCATCGCTCAGGTGCAACTCGGTATGGTCGGTACCGAGGTGGTGGGCCACGGCACGTGCATGCGCCGACTCGTCGAATCCGGCAGCGTCGAAACCGACGGTGAAGGTCTTTACCGGCTGGCTCGCGGCGCGTTGCATCAATGCAACCACCAGCGAGGAGTCAATGCCGCCAGAGAGGAACGCACCGATCGGTACGTCTCCGATCATCTGCGCACGCACCGCGCCACCGAGGCGGCTCTCGAGCTCGGCAACGGCTTCGTCGTCGCTGCCCTGGAAGGGGTGACTGATGCCGACTGCCGCGTGCCGAGCGAGTGACCAGTACGGCACCGCGCTGGGCAGTGTGCCGGTCGTATCACCGCGTGCCAGGCGCAGCAGCGTTCCCGGCATCAGCTTGCGAATTCCGGGGTGGATCGACAGCGGTGCCGGAACCACGCCGCGGCCCAGCAGGCCTGCCAGCGCGGCCGGATCGACGCCCGCATCGAAGCCCGGGTAACGGCGCAATGCGTGCAGTTCGGACGCGAACATGAAACTGCCGCACTGCCAACCGTAGTACAGCGGCTTTTCGCCGATGCGGTCGCGTGCCAGTACCAGTTCCTGCCGCAGTCGGTCCCACAGCGCAAAGGCGAACATGCCGCTGCAGCGCTGCAGCGCGCCTTCGACGCCCCAATGTTCGATCGCAGCGAGCAGTGTTTCGGTGTCGGAGTTGCCGCGCCAGGGCCGCGCACCGAGTTGTTCGCGAAGCGCGAGGTGGTTGTAGATCTCGCCGTTGAAGACAATGACCAGATGTTGCGAATGCGACGCCATCGGCTGGTGGCCGTTGAGGCTCAGATCGATGATGGACAGGCGGCGATGGCCTAGCGCGACACCTTGCTCGGCGTCACACCAGCGTCCGCTGTCGTCGGGGCCCCGGTGGGCCAGAAACTGGCTCATGTCTTCGACGATGTCGTGCAACTGCGGCGCAGCGAAGCGCGCGGGCCGTTGCACGAATCCGGTGATGCCGCACATGGGTGTTCAGTCGCCGCCCGGCCGATATCGGCGCGTGATCGCCAAGGCCTGTCCGGCGGCGCCGAGCAGTTCGGCCGTGTACATCCGATCCAGCTCGAAGCGCCGCGCATTGACAGCCAGCAGCAGCGTCAGCGCGCGATCGGCGCGCAGCACGCCCACGTCGATGACCGGCCGGCTACGGTCGGCAAGGCGCGCTTGCAGCGCAGCGCTGCCGACTTCGAATTCCTCGCCGTCGATGCGAAGGCGGCCGGATCCCTGGACGTCGACCACGAGCAGCGGCAGCGGCAGTGCACCGGCCCAGCCGTCGGCCAACCGCAACGCCACTGTTGCGGCGCGCGGGATCGAGAAACCGTTAAAGCTGAGCAGGCTTCGGCTCAGTGCGGACTCGACGCTGAGGCTTGCACCCGGCGGCAGCATCAGCGGGGGCGTGGCGGCGCCGATGTCGGGTACCTCGTGGTACCACGGCTCGACCCAGTTGTCGTGAGTGTTGGCGTAGATGTCGATGTAGGGTTGAGAATAGGCCGGCGCGATGTTCATCACGAAGCCGGGAAGGAACTGCTGTAAGAACTCGAGCAGCGACGTCGACACCTGCGTCAGCGGCTGCTGCGGTGCCGACATCAGTGTCGGGTCTGCGGCAAGATCCTCGACGCCAGCGATGCGGCCGTCGCGCAGCTGGTAGTACGCTTCGAGGTCCGCGTCGTACACCTGCCAGCGGCCGGCAACCCGGATCTCTGACACAAGATGCCCGTTCAGGAACCACACGCGCGATTCGAGGCCGCGTCGGCTGGCCAGTGCGCGCGTCACTGAGGCGATATCGTCGCACAGGCCATAGCCCAGCGAGTTCAGGAACAGCGTTGGCGAGTGTCCCCAACGCTGTGCAGTATACGGTTCGTAGTGGTAACGGTGGCGCACCATGAAACGCCAGAGCACCTGCGCGAAGTCCGCGTCGTCGCCCGACGGGGATGCCGCGACCACCTCCGACAGCACGTCGTCGTCGTTACTGAAAAATCGCAGGCCGTTGATGGCGAGATTGAAGTGAATCGATTGCGCAGTCGGGTTGGCAACAACCACCGACTGGAGCCGCTGCTGCGCCGTCGTTCCGCCATCGCCACCGCCGCCGCCGCAGCCGATGAGCGTCGCGAAACCCAGGCATAGCAGCCACCACAGCCGGATCGGGTGTTTCACCGCAAGCCCCATTCAGCTGCTTGCGCTGCGCGCAAACACCATCTCGTGACAGCCCAGGCTGCGATTGCGTTCGCCGCGCACCAGGTCAAAGCCTCGCCCCTGGAGGTAGTCGACCAGTGTGTCGTAGCCAGCGAACTCGTAGGGGAAGCCTCCCATCCAGTCGACCATGTCGCGGTGCACGCTCATGCCGCGGCGTTCGCTGCCCTTGAGCAGCGGTCCAATGGCGGTCATTGGTTGTCCGCGCAGCGTGTACTTGAGAATGTTGGCTGCGTTGGCCAGGTAGCCGATCGTGTAGGCGTAGAGCTTGGCCAGCGCGGCAGGCAAGCGGTTGTACAGCCACTTGACGAACCACCAGAAATGCGACTTCCAGCCTTGGTCGTTGTAGATGGCGATGAACAGCCGCCCGCCCGGTGCGACGCGTTGTATGCACTGGTCGATGCCCACCCACATCGCACCGGTGTGGTGCAGCACGCCCCACGAGTAGACCAAGTCGAAGCACGGTAACGCCCTCATGTACTGCTGATCCAGTACTGAGGCGTGTTCGACCACCCAGTCAGCGCGGTCGGAGGCGTAGCGGCGCTTGAGTTCGGCGGTGCAAGCCACCGACTGCGGATCGAAGTCGAAGGAGTGAACTCGCGCCCCCAACCGCAGCGCCGCCAGGCTGAACAGACCGCTGCCTGAGCCGGCGTCGAGAAAGCGCTTGCCGGCAAGCGAGCTCAGCGCCAGCATTCGCTGCAGCGAGCGTTCGGCATCGACGATGCGCGCTTCGTCCAGCAGCTCAAGAAATCGCGCCCAGTTGGCGCCGAACTCGAAGCGCTGGTGTTGCCGGACTTCGTGTGCATGCTGGGTGGTATTGTCGCTCATGGTCGTGCTTGCATCTCAGTGGTCCTGTTCGTTTCCGCCTGGCGTTGCCAGGCCCACCAGGCGGCGCCGGCCAGGGCCAGTGCACCGGCCGCCGTTACACCGTGGGCGGCAAAGGAACTGAAGGCCGATCCCGCCCAGTAGGAGGCCGCGCCAACGGCAATGGCAAAGGCAAAAGCCCAAAGGCCGCTGCCCAGGCGCCAGCGCACCGGGTGCGCGCGATGGGCCAGCCAGCCCGAGCAAAGCGCGAGCGATGCCTGGCCGATCATCACGCCGAAGGCCACGCCGGCCAGTCCGTAGGCTCGACCGAGGAACCAGGCGCACAGCGGCGCGAAAACGATGAACACGCCGTATGCATACAGCGACAAGTAGCTGCGCTTGGAAATGGTGATGCCGACCTCGGTGATCCAGCCTGCGGATTGAAATGCGATTCCGAGCGCGAGCGGCAGCACGACCACCGATGAAGCGGCAAATTGTTCACCCGCCAGCAGAACAAGCAGTGGCTGTGCCAGCGTGGACAGCACCAGCGCAATCAGCGCCGACACCGTAGCGACCAGCGCGAACACCGTGCTGTAGGTCTGCGCGGCATCTTCGGCTTTGTGGATGGCCAGCGAGAATGGTCCCCATGCGCTCTGGAAGGCAAAGCCAAACAGTGCCATCACCATCGCGATCTTCGCGCCGGCGGCGTACAGGCCGAGCGCTTCGCTGCCGAGCAGCAGCGCAACCAGCGAACGTTCGCCTAGAGGGACCAGGCCGGCGACGATGCAAACGACACCATACGGCAGCGCCAGCCGCAGCAATGGTATGAGCGTGCCGTCGCCACGTGGACGCGCCAGCCAGCCACGGATGAACCACAATCCGAGCAGGGCGAACACCGTTTGCACGCCTAGACCGATCCACAGCACCGCGGCGATGCCGTGACCTGGCTGCGACAGCACGACCACCAGTAGTGCCGCATTGCCGAATACCGAGCCGAGCGACAGACACATGAATCGCCGACGCTGGAAGGTCCAGCGCAGCACCGATTGGCTGAACGCCAGCAGCACCAGCGCTGGCACCTGCAGCGCCGCGATGCGCAGCAGCGGCGCATCCACTGCCGCGCCGCCAAGCCGTGCCGCCGGAACGGCAAGTGCGAACAACAGGCCCGCCACCGGCAGCAGCACGGCCAACTGCACCAGTAGCGATTGCGACACCAACTGTGCGCGCTTCGTGTCGTCGTCGTGTTCGTGCAGGAAACGCGCGACAGCCGAGTCCTGGCCGAAGATCACCACCAGCGCCGCCCAGTTGACGGCGAACAGCAGCAGGTCGAGCGTACCGTAGCCGGCTGCGCCGTAGTAGCGCGCCAGAAGCGGGAAGGTGACCAGCGCGAGCGCCTTGTTCGCCATCGAGGCCAGGCCGTAGATCACCGAGTCGCGGCCCAGTGCGCGCAACGGGCTGCTCGATAGTCGCGCTGCGAACTCGCTCATGGTCAGCGCTCGCGCAGCTGCGTCAACAGCTCGACGTAACGGCGCGCGAGAGCGCGGCCGTGGTGGGTGTCGAACCATGCACGCGCTTGCTGACCCGTACAACGCAACGCGGCGCGATCGTTTGTGAGCAGAACTTGGGCGATGTTACTGGCCGAATGCACGTTGAAGAAGGGCGGCAGCGGGGTGCCGTCGCGCTCGTAGGCGCCCGCATCGGATAGCTGGTGCAGCATCGGTACGCCCGACGCCAGAAACTCCCAGCCGCAGCCACCCCAGAGCATGCCGGCGAACTCGGAGCCACCGATATCTGCGAATTGAAGCAGGCCCATGATGAATCGACGACTCATCAAGGGAAACCAGAGCACTTGTGATGCAATGCCCAGCCGCTCGATCAAGGTCCGGCTGTTCTGCACGTCGCTGCCGTAGTCGAACAGGCACAGCACAGCCTGGCGGTCGCCGGATCGCTGAACATAGCCGGCGAAGCCTTCAATCAGCCATTGGTTGCGCTTGCCGATGCCACCCATGAAGTGCGGATAGGGCAGCGTTTGCCAGATGTGCGAGACGTGCGAGAACACCACCAGCGGACTGCTGCGCATGCGCGCAATCAACGGCTCTACGCCTGCGGGCCATTCGGGTCGCTCGGGAAGCGGCTCAGGATAGAGTGCCAATATCGGCAGCAAGGTGGGCTGCAGGCCGAGACGACGAAACGTGTCCATTGAGTGCGCGTGCAGATTGGCCGCGCCGATAGCCTTGACGTTGTGCACCAGTGCGGACTCCATCAAGCGCTTACGCATGTAGGAGAAGGCGGTCGACAGCGGACGGCGCCAGCGCCAGGCGTGGTGAATGATGAATTCGATGCCTTCGGCATAGGGCATGAACAGGTCGATGCGCCGGTGCATGCGGGCGAACCAGGCCGGGGCGAAGCCATTGGCGAGACACACGTCGAAGCCCTCGAAGTGTGGGCGCAATTGCGATGCGCGTGCTAGCACGGCGTCGATGCCACCATTGGTGAACGGCAAGGTGCGCACATACGGCGACCAGCGGTCCCAGTCCCAGGTGTCGTGTTGCGGCAGGAAGTGAGCCGTCTCGTCCGAGTACATCAGCAAATGCGCATCCAATCCCTGGTCGCGCAGGTGGCGCATGGCGGCAAAGTTGCCGTTGTTCATATTGCCGACGAGGGCGACGCGCATCATCGGGCCAGCGTGGCCTCAAGCTCCTGGGCGTGTGGGAAATTCACCAGCACGCCCATGCCTTGTTTCTGGAACACGACCATGCTGCCCAGCGCAACCGCCGAAGCGCCGCCGATCCGAACGGCTTCACGCAGGTGCAGCAACTGGCCACCACCGCCGTGGGCAATGACCGGAATGCCCACGGCTTCGGTGACAGAGCGCAACAGGTCGATGTCGAATCCGCTCCACGTTCCCTCGCGATCGATGCTGGTCAGGAGAATCTCGCCAGCACCAAGGCGCTCGGCTTCTCGTGCCCAGGCGATCGGGTCTCGATGCGTGTTCCGGGTGCCCGACCTTGAGCGCACCTTTGCGTGGCCGAGGAGGTTTTTCGCCACGTCGATGGAGACCACGACGGCCTGGCTGCCAAAGTGGTCTGCGACCTCGCGCACGACTTCGGGCCGCTCCAGCGCTGCGCTGTTGACGATGATCTTCTCGAAGCCGATCTTGAAGATCGTCTCGGCCTGCCTGAGGCTGCGGATGCCGCCCCCGTAGGACAAGGGCATGAAACACTCGTTGGCGATGTCGGCCAGCAGGGCGAGGTTGGGGCTGCGGCGCTCGCGTGTGGCCGTGATGTCCAGCACGCACAGCTCGTCGACCTCAAGCTCGTTGAAGATACGTACCGTATTGCACGGGTCGCCGACATAGCTGAAGCGCCCGAAGCGGACGGTCTTCACAAGGCTCTCGCCACGCAGCAACAGTACAGGAATCACACGCGTGCGCAGCATGACTAGATCCGTGCGAAGTTGCCGAGCAGCTTCATGCCGAAGCGGTGGCTCTTCTCGGCGTGAAACTGTGCGCCGTAGATGTTGTCGTGCGCAATGGCGGCGTCGAATTCGATTCCATGGCGCGCGCGCAGCAGGCTGTCCATCGGGTCATCGACGTGGACGCAGAACGAATGCACGAAGTAAAAGCGAGGCTCCGGTGGCAGATCCTCAACGAGCGCGTGCGACCGGCTGGGAATCACAAGGTTCCATCCCATATGCGGAATTTTCAGCCCGGGCATGGGCGGGAGGCGCCGGGTGTCGGCGGCGATCCAGCCCAGGCCGGGTTCCTGCCCTTCCTCACTGCCACGGGTCAGCAACTGCATGCCCAGACAAATGCCGAGGATAGGCACGCGCTGGACCCGTACCTTGTGGTCGAGTACGCCACGCAGGCCGCTGGTGTTGATGCGTTTCATCGCCGCGTCGAACGAGCCGACACCCGGCAGCAGAATCTTCTCGGCGCGCGCGACTTCCGCAGGGTCGCCGGTCACCCGCGCCGGCGACCCGATACGCTTGAACATGTTGAGGACGGCGTCAAGGTTGCCCATCCCGTAGTCGACGATCGTGATCATGACTTGATTGGAAAGCAGTACTTCAGATAGAAGCTCATCGGCACCAGGTTGGCGTTCGCGAGCAGGCGGAACATCGGCCGCAGCCGCTCGAAGCGTTTCTTGTAGGTGCGGAAGTCCCGGAAGGTCCGCCGTGGCCCGTCCATACAGGCCTGAAGTTCCTGTGGAGTGAAGCCGACACGCTTGCACACATAGGCGATCAGTTCCGGGTCCGGCACGACCGGTTTGCCGAAGCACTCGATGGCTTCGTCGCGATCCATCACATGGCGTCGCACCGATGCCGCCAGGCTCAAGTTGCGGTAGTCGATACCGAAGCGTTGTGGCAGCCAGACGGTGTGTGCGAAGGTTGAGGCGCGATTCTCCAGGTGGTGGCCGCCGTAATACTCCCAGCCCATGTGCTTCTGCAGGTATTCGCGCGCATCCTCCTTGGAGTAGTCAATGTACCAAAGAGGCCGGATGAACTGCTGCCGATAGACAAGCGCCCATTTCATGAATTGCCAGAACGGCATGTTCGGGAATGTGCGCATCCTACGGCGCCCGTAGCGCCGGTGGATGTCCGCGACATAGGCCCCGTCCAGATAGTTGCCGCCGACCGGCGAGATGCCTTCGGTGACAAACGAGTGCCCCTCAAGGATGTACTTGATGCTGTACTTGGCGGCGGCAGTCCGCAGGACCTGAACGAACCCGATGTCCGTATCGGCGTCGAACTCTGGAACGCCAGCCAGCAGGAACGATCGCTTGATGTCATCGACTTCTTTGTTGTCGACCACATGGGTGTACAAATCGACGCCGAGCGTTGCTGTCAACCGCCGGATATTCTGCGTCGCGATGGCCGAGTTCCAAGTGTTGTCATAGTGCGCAGCCAGGGGGCGCAGGCCTCTTTCGACGGCCAGCGAAAGCAGATACGACGAATCGGTGCCGCCACTAACGCCGATCACGCAGTCGTATTTCTTGCCACGACCGGTGCGTTTGATGTCGACAAAGATCGCGTCGAGTAGGTCATTGCCCTTCGCGGCACCGGTCCCGTATTGCGCCTTGAGCTTGTCGACCTGGTGGCAGTAGTTGCAGACGCCGTCGACATCGAAGTCGATGTTCGGCACGCGACTGTCATAGATGCAGCTGCTGCAGATCTGCAGCGGATCACCGGTGGCCATCAATCGGTCCTCACTTGCGTGCCGAACTCAACCAACTCGGCGATTCCGAGCAGTCGCGAGCTGGGTAGCAGCGCAGCCAGTTCCTGCTTGAGCCTGTCGACGAAGGTGTGCGACATGATGACGACTGCATCCGTCGCAGACTCGAGGAGCGCGGCCCGTGATTCGATGCGCGCTGCGAACGGCGGCACGAACTTTCCTTGAAGCGAGCCCGAGTCGTCGAAGAAGCGGCACGCGAGATCTGGTGGCAGTACCGCCAGCGCCCGTGTCGGGCAATAGATCCCGAGCGTGCCCTGCGCGGCGAGCGCTGTCAGCGCTGCCCGTGCGCGATCGATGAAGTCTTTGCAGCGGGCGGGGTAGGTTTGAATCGCTTCCAGGTCTGCACGCCTGGTCGGGGATTCGCGACGGACCGGTGCGGCCGCCGACGCATAGATCGTCCGTCCATATCCCGAGGCGTGCGTTTCAGCCGCGAATCCGCATCGGTGGAGCAGGGACTTCAGGCTGTTGGCGTCGAAGTAGTTGTAGTGTTCGTGAATCAGCATGGCAGGATCACCGAGCGCGATCTCGCGGCTGCAGTCCGGGACGGAAAGCACGAGCGCGCCGCCGGGTGTCAAATGGTTGCGCACCGCCGCCAGGAAAGCTTCGGGGTCCGCAACGTGTTCGAGAACGGCATACGAGAAAATCAAGTCGTACGGACCACTTGCGCGAGGGCTGGGGAAGTAGTCGTTGATGATCTCGACCGCATATTTCTGCCAATGGTCCCGGTATCCGTCGCCGGGCTCAAGGCTGTCGAGATTCCAGCCGTCATCCTTCAGACGCCTGCTCAGATAGCCGACGCCGGCGCCGATCTCAAGCGCGCGACCAGGAAGCGGGGCGCGCGAACGAACGAAGGCCAGAAAGTCCTCCACATAGGGCTTGCCGGACGCATCGTCTGCCAGCGGCGTTCCGATCTCCAGGCCGACGCGATAGGCACGGTCCAGCAGTTCCTGCAGCCCGGGCCGTGCGCGCTGTACAAGCATTTCATTGCGCGGATCGATGGCGAGTTCAAACGGGAACGTATCTGGAATACCGGAGGGATTGGAGGGTGTTGCCGTCGGTCCGATGTGGAACGGCAAGTCGGGAATCGAGAAAGCGACTAGATCTTTCATCTCTGCGACGCATCCAGCGGGTGTGTGACGGATATGTGTTCGGCCAGCGAGCGAATCGACTGCGCCAACGTGACCCTCGGCGTCCAGTTGAGGACGCGCGTTGCGCGCTCTGTTGAATATCGGGCCGTCTCCAGGTCGCGTGGATCGGCTTTCCCCGACAGTTCGACCTTGCCCCGGCCAACGACGTTGACCACGCGATCTGCCAACTCGTGCATGGTGACGGGCTGCTGCGCGGCGACATTGATCGTGCCATGCCAGCGCACGCGGACTGCCGCGAGCGTGGCGTCTGCAAGATCCGAAGAGTCAACAAAGTTCTGCTCGCGCCGCCCGCTTCCCCATACGCCAAGTGTGCCTCCCACCAGCGCTTGTGCGACGAATCGACATACCACCAGACTGTCTGGAATTCCTGCGCCGATTGGCGCAGGAAGGCGCAGCACGGTGCAGCTGGGCAGGCTTGCAAAGCGGCGCTCACCTTCGAGCTTGGCCGCAAAGTAGGGGCTCTCGATCCGAATCAGGTCGTCTGAGGATTCCACCTTCTGTACGGTAGACCGGCGATCGTACAGGCCGCAGGTGGAAGCGTACACGACATGACAACCCCAGCGGGCGGCCGCCTCATGCACGCAAGCGTCGATACGTCGGGTTAACGTGGCGGTGCCCTCGGTATCCGGATAACGTGTCGAATGAGGCACCGCCGCAGCCAGGTGAATGACTGCGTCCGGGCAGCCTTCAATCGCATCGGGCAGGGAAGCGCAATGGGCCAGGTCGCAGGCGATGATGCTCTTACTTTGCGCTTCGGGATCACACTGGCGCACCAGTCCTCGAATGTCGAGGCCGAGTTCGCGCCCCCGGGCCAACACCGCACTGCCAATGACGCCACCAGCTCCGGTGACCAGGATCACGCCGTTACCTCGTCCTGCGGCTGGTCTGGCACGAAGTACTCGGTGAGCCCGCGCAATATCGTCGCCTCCCGATAGCCGAAGTCGACTTCGATCCTCTCGCCGAGGAGGTGGCGACGTAGCAGGATGTCCGGCTCGTTGAATCCGACCATCGCGCGAATTGAGGTCGTACCGGAGAAGCGAGGATTGATCTCGAAGACTTTGACGACGCCGTCCACCACGCGACACTGGACATTGAGTGGACCCGTCGAGCCGAGCTTGGTCGCAATGTCGCGGCATTGGGCGGTGACTGAATCGAACCGCCCAATATCACCATGGCTGATGCCGGAACTGATGACTAGGCGCGGACCGAGCTGCGCATTGGCCGTCCGGTTGACCACCGCGGTGCGCACGTTCAACCCTCCCTTTAGATGTCGTCGCACGGCGATCGAATTGATGTATTCGCCGTCGAGTCCATGGAGCACACCAACCGTAAACTCTTCTTCGGGCGTACCGACGTATTCCTGGACCATGAAGTGGCCCGCGAGGGTGCCAAGCCCCAGATAGTCGGCGAGCGCGCGCAGTTCGCGCTGGTTTTGAGCGATAAAGACATTCGCGGAACCGCCACTGCCGACTGCGGGCTTGACCACCACAGGAAACCAGTCGATCGCAACGAGCTCGTCAATGTCACTCACTCGGGCAAACCGGGGCGAGGGGAAGCCGAGCTCGGCCAGTCGCTGGTTGGTCGCTGCCTTGTCCATGCACTGCTCGATGAGTTCGGTTCGGTTGATCGGCAGGAAGATGCCGGCCGCATCGATCGCGCTACGATGCTTGGCAAAGACGTTCAACTCAGGCTCGCAGCCATGGAATAACGCCTGCACACCCCAGTTGCGGCAAACCGTTAGCAATGCATCCATGTAGCGCGGAGCATGTGCCGCTGGCAGTGTGACGAATCGCTCGACCATGGAGCGCTGTGGGCAGCTCGGATTCTGATCAGCGCCAAACAACCTGTAGCGTCCGGGCTTGGCGAGGCGCAATGCCTTGAGTATCTGGTCGCCATGCCCGCCACCACCGATGGCGGTAACAAGAACATGGATCGGGCCGGCGTCAGACGTGCGTTCCATAGATTTCCTTGCTGCGTCGCAACATGACGGCGATCACCGAGGCGTGTAGGGCTTGAGTTTGGTGGAGCAGACGGTCATTCGCGGCCTCTATATCGAATCGATAGACTTCCACGGCGCCGGTTTGATCGTTGAATGTCGCGGCAGCGCCGTACGAACCATCATCGCGCGGAAGGCCGCAGCTGCCGACGTTGATGAAGCAGCAGTCGTTGCTCCATCGCACGAAGGGGCGGTGACTGTTGCCCATGAAGAAGTAATCGGCCGGACTCCCGAAGGGTGTCAGGTCGGTATCGGGATAGACATACCCGTATGTGGGATCGACAGGACTGCCGTGCACAAACGTCACGTGGTATCGGCCCAGTTTTGTCTGGAGCATGGTGGGCCAAGCGGCGAGAAATCTGATCTGCGAATCGGAAAGCATCTTCCCGATGCGGGTTAGCTGGTACACGCGGTCGCGATCCTCATCGATTTCACCGCGCAACAAAAGCGCTTCGTGGTTGCCCATGACGCACCGAACTCGGTCATCCAGGGCCATCAACCGACCGACGACCTCGGCGCTCGGTATGTAGCCGATTGAGTCGCCGATGAAAACGAACTCTGTCGCCCCTAGCCCGCGCAGGACCTGGATGCAGCGATCGAATGCATCGACGTTTCCATGCGCGTCCGACAGAACCCCGAGAAGACTCACACTTCCTCCGAGACGAGATCCAGGTTCAACCAAGTCTCGACGTTCAATAGCGACCAAATCAACAGACGGCGGTTTTCCTGCCCCGCCAGGTGTTCGCTGATGAGCGACTGCGTCGCCCGTGAGTCCATGAACTTGTAGATGCGCGGCGAGCCGGTCATCAACTGCTTGCGCACGTAGTCGATGCTCTCGCCCTTGAACCACGAGGCGTCGGGTGCCGAAAAGCCCTGCTTGACGCCGTCGACGATGTCCGTCGGCACCACGTTGCGCATCATGTCGCGCAGGATCTGCTTGCCGTCGTTGGTCTTCAGGAAGTACTTGCCCTGCTTGTCGCCGGGTTCGTTTTCGTTGATGCGGATCACGTCGTGCAGGTTGTTCAGCTTCAGCCCCACCGGGCAGCGCATCGCGAAGTCGACCAGGTCGTTGTCCAGGAAAGGTACGCGTGTTTCCAGGCCGTGCGCCATGCTCAGCTTGTCTTCCACCACCAGCAGGCCGTGCAGGAAGGTCTTTGCCTCAAAGTACAGCGAGTGGTTAATGTAGTCCTCGGGCCGTTCCAGTTCGTTCTGGTGGTTGGCGAAGACGTCGCGGAAGATGTCGCGTGTCCAGACGTGTTTGACGTCGTCCCAGATCGGCGCGAACAGCTGCTTCACGTGCCGGTTGTCCACCAGCCGCTGCCAGAAGCCGTAGTACTGGTCGATGTAATGCTCGAAATTGTCGGCTTTCGCCGCGCAGTAATAGCGCCACGGGTAGCCGCCGAAGAGCTCGTCGCCACCGGCGCCCGACATAACCACCTTGACGAACTTGCTGGCGAGCTTGGCGGCGTAGTAGTTCGGGTAGCTCTGGCCGACACGCGGCTCTTCCAGGTGCCGCGCCAGATGTGGCATGGCGCGTTCCATGTCGCCGGCCTTCAGCACCATCTCGTAGTGCTCGGTCTTGAATCGTGCCGACATGGCTTCGGCCTTGACCCGTTCGTCGAAATTCAGCTCGATGCCCGACGCCGAGCTCAGGTCGAAACCGCAGGTGAATGTCTTCAGATAGGGGTAGGACTTCGCGGCGATGGCGGTGATGGCGCCCGAGTCCATGCCGCCGCTGAGATAGCTGCCGAGTTCGACATCGGCGACCAGTTGCCGGTTCACGGCCTGGGCGAACAGCCGCTCCAGCTCTTCGCGGTATTCGCGTGCGTCGACCTTGCCATCGGGTTCTCGGAAATGGAAATCCCAGTAGCGTTTCAGCGCCAAGCGGGGTTGCGGCACACCCAGCTGCAGTTCGGCGTAGTGCCCGGCCGGCAGGATCTTTACGCCTTCGAGCAAGGTGCGGTCGGTGAAGAAGTTCTGGAAGGTGAAGTACTCGAGCAGCGCTGGCTTGTCCAGACGTCGCTCGATACCAGGCACGGCGAGTATCGCTTTCTGTTCCGAACCAAAGACGAACTGCGTACCCTGTTGGCAGTAGTACAGCGGCTTGATGCCATAGCGGTCGCGCGCCAGCAGCAATCGGCGCTCACGCCGATCCCACAGCGCCAGCGCGAACATGCCATTGAAACGCTCCAGTGCTTTCACGCCCCAGGTGGCCAGGGCGTTTAGCACCACCTCGGAATCGGAGTTCGAGCGAAACCAGCAGCCCGCCGCTTCGAGCTCGACGCGCAGCTCGCGGAAGTTGTAGACCTCGCCGTTGTAGCTGAGCACGTAGCGATGGTCGGCATTGACCATGGGCTGGTGCGCGGCCGGGCTCAGGTCGATGATCGCCAGCCGCCGGTGGCCGATGCCCACAGGCCCTTCGATCCAATGCCCCTGGCCGTCCGGCCCACGGTGCGCGATGGCATCGGTCATGCGCTGCAGCGTCACCGGCGACACGGTGGCCGCGTCGGTGTGGATCAAGCCGGCGATGCCGCACATCAGCCGATGCCGCGCAATGCCTCGACCACATAGGCGTAGTCGTCGGCGCTCATGCGGTTGTGCAGTGGGATGGCCATGGTGTGGGCGTCGCAATCGCGCGCCCCCGGCAGGTCGTCGGGCTTGAGGCCGTAGCGGTCACGGTAGCAGCCCAGCAGATGCACCGCATGCGTGCCGGGGCGTGTGGCGATGCCTTGCTGCTGCAGTATTTCCATGATCTGGTTGCGCGGCAGCGGGGCGAGTGCGGGGTCGACTGTGGTGACGAAGGCCTGCCACGCATGCTTGCCATGCGCCGAGCGCTGCGGCATGCGCAGCCAGGGTATGCCGGCCAGTTGCTCCATGTACCAACTGGCCCAGCGGTCGCGTTCGTCGATGAAGCGGTCGAGCTTGGCGAGTTGCACCAGGCCAACCGCGCCCTGCAGGTCGGTCATGCGGTAGTTGAATCCGAGCATGTTGAACTCGGCCAGCAGGTACGGCTTCGGGCCATTGTGGCGCTGTTCTTCGGAGATCGACGCGCCGTGGTTGCGCAGCTGGTCTGCGGTCGCGGCCAGCGCAGCGTCCTGCGTCGTCACCATGCCGCCTTCGCCGGTGGTGATCGACTTGCGCGGGTGGAACGAAAAGGCGGCGGCAAGGCCCAGGCCACCGGCGGGCGTTCCCTTGTAGCTGGCGCCGCTGGCGCAGGCTGCGTCCTCAATGATCGGTACGTTCGCTGGCAGCACCGCGCGCAACGCGTCCATGTCGGCACACAGGCCGAACAGGTGCACTGCGATGACCGCCTTGGTGCGCGGGCTGAGCTTGCGTGCGACGTCGACCGGGTCGATGTTGCAGGTGTCGCGCTCGACGTCGGCAAAAACCGGCGTAGCGCCACAGTACAGCACCACGTTGGCGGTGGCGACCCAGGTGAAGGCCGGCACGATGACTTCGTCGCCAGGGCCGATACCCATAGCCGCCAGAATCAGGTGCAATCCGGTGGTGCAGCTCGTGGTGGCCAGCGCATGCTTGACTGCATGGCGCTGTGAAAAGGCCTTCTCGAACGCCGCGACTTTCGGCCCTTGGGTCAACCAGCCACTGGTCAGTGGCTCTCGCGTGGCGTGCCACTCGTCGTCGCCGGTGCTGGGCAGCGAGATCTGGATCTGTCGTGTCATAGCCGCTCGCTCCTCAAGCCTGCAGGCCGACTGCGCGCCGGCGCGCCTCGACCTCTGCCTGATGGCTGCTGCGCCAGTCGATGAGTCGGCGCAGGCCCTCTTGCAGGTCCACCTGTGCCGCGAAGCCGATCTCGGCCGTGGCGCGTTTCGGGCAGCCGATGCGGTTGCGCACCAAGGTGGCTTGGCTACGCGGCGCATATTGGATCGGCTTGGTGCAGCCGGTCAGCGCCAGCAGCATTTCGGCCAGCTCCTTCAACGAAGTGCGCTTGCCGGTACCAACGTTGTAGAAGCGGTCGGTGGCATCGGAGCTCATGGCGCGGACGTTGGCCAGGCCGCAATCCTCGACCGCGACGAAGTCGAAGGCTTCGCTACCGTCGCCGAGGATCGTCGGGCCCTCGCCGCGGTCGATCGCGTCGAGCATCTTCATGATCACCGCGATGTAGGCGCCGTGGTAATCCTGGCGCGGCCCATACACGTTCATGTAGCGCAGACCGGCGAAGTTCAGCTTGTAGCGGTGATGAAAGGCGCGCAGCATCGCCTCGCCTGCGATCTTGGTTGCGCCGTAGAAGTTCTGATTGTTGAACGGGTGCTCCTCGTCCATTGGCTCGCGCACGGCGTCGCCGTAGACCGACGCCGAGGACGAATACACGAGCCGCTTCACGCCCTTCTTCACGCAGGCTTCCATGACGTTGAAGGTGCCACGCACGTTGGTATCGAAGGCGCTGCGTGGGAACTCATGGCATTGCAGCAGCCACAACGCGGCCAGATGGAACACGCCGTCGGCGCCGTCGAAGGCGGCTTCGAGAATGTCGGTCTGCAGGATGTCCCCGCCGATGTCGAAGATACGAACGCGTGGGTCGCGCAGCGCCTGCTTCAGGTTCTCGGCGCGGCCGCGGACGAAGTTGTCGTAAATGACCACTTCTTTCACATCTTCTTTGAGCAGTTGGTCAACGGTGTGCGAGCCGATCAGTCCGGCGCCGCCGACGACGACGATCTTGCTTCCTTTGAGTTCCATGGCTTGGTTCTTCGCTGCGAGGATGGGTGAGATGAAGGGGATACCAGGCGACGCTCTTGACCGGCGCAAGAGCGCGTCAACAGGACGTTCGTGACTAGGCGTGCAGGCCGGATCGAGGGGCGCCGAAAGTGGCGGGCGCCGCAAGTCTGCCGGCAAAGGCTGGCCGGCCCAGCAAGCCCGAAGTAATTAGGCGTGCCGCGCGATTCTCAGGTGCGCGGCGTTGAACGCCTTCGCCCTTTTCGGCGCCACGCTTGGCAATGTGTGTTGCACGATCGCACGCGCGCCGGTGTTGCTTGAACTCGGCTTCTTTGCAACTTTGGAACCTCAGGATCGAACGGGGTTTCTGCTGCATACCGTTCAGCATGGGTCAGCAAGCGTTCGCCTGCTTTCCGTTGATTCGAAGGAGGTCATTGGTCTGAAAAATCTGCGTTTCAAGCGCATGTCGACTCGGTGTTCTGGCGTCCTGCATCGCGAGCCGTCTAGCGATGTCGACGTTACTGGCGGCGGTGGCGCCTTAGGGGTCGGTGGGCATGCTCAATCAGCGAAGTTTGGATTGTAGGTCAAGCACTTGTAGTCGCTCTTGGGCACCGAGTCATCTTGGCCATCGATCGTCGTTGGGGCGAACGACAGGATCAAAGCATGGGCTACCGCTTGCCGAAAACAGCCTTCAGTCGGCGGATCTGAATGGCGTTAACTGGCGCCCTGGCGATGTTGCTCCAGCTGCGGCGAAGAACGAGAAACGCGATCAGAAAAACAAAGGTTCCAGTGCTAGCCATAGCGGCTGCCACAGAGCGCTTGGGCTTGGACTTCCACTCTGGAACCTGGGCCGGATCGATGACTTGAACTAGCGCGCCCTCACGGCTCTCATCCAATCGAGCCAGTTCGTACTGCCGCGAGAAGAGATCGAACAGCGTCTCCTGGTATTTGAACTCCCGGAACTTCCCGATGTAGTCAGGGCCAGGGTCCGGGCTGGTCGTGCGTTCGGCCTGCGCCAACTTCGCCCGCATCGCAGCCAGCACCGTCTGCTCGCGTTGCACTTCGGGGGTGCTGTCGGCCAAGCTGCTGCGCAGCACCTGGAGCCGGATCTCAGCCGTCGTCACTTCGGCCTGCAGCCGCGCATAGTTCTCCGCGGCAGCTTTGGGCTCAGCGCGCAGCGTACCCTGGTTGAAACCGCTGGATTGCAGTGCCTGCTGCGCAGTGGAAAGGCGATCGCGAGTCTGTCTCAATTGATGGTCGAAGAACGCACGGCGCTGCTGTGCTTCCGTGAGCGCGAGTTCGGTCGTCATGCGCCTGAGTTCTTCGACATATTGGTTTGCAATCGCTGCCGCACGATCGGGTCTCGTGTCATCGACCTCGACGGTCACGATCCCATCCTTCTTGCCAGCGGAGATCCTCGAGTTTGCAGCCAGCGACAATCGCGCATGGAACCTGAACTTTGACGCGTAGACCTCCATCAGGTTGAACTCGTCGATCAGGCGGTCGGCTACCGTCGTGCTTTGCATCAGCGACACAAACTGATCAGCGGAGTTCTTGGTAGTTACAGCGCCTCCGGCAAGGCTCGAAAGCGCTCCCAATGAGGCCAGCACCGACGCAGTAGTACCATGTTGCTGCGGCGGCAGGAACGTCACACGCCCAGTGAAGGTCGGCGCGATCAGGTACGTGCCGCCCAGCGCCGTCAGCCCGGCCAGAATTGAACCGAAGACGAGCAGTTTCCAGCTCTCCAACAATGGAACTGCCAAGTCGAGCAAGCTGGCACCTTCGTCTGTTGGATCGTCTTGCACTGAAGTTGCGGGTGCGGGCTCCGCACTTTGTTCTCTCATGTCATTTTCCTGAGTAGCGATGCACCACGGCAGCAGACCCACCCTTTGGCGATGGGGGCTGACCGGGAGGCGCGAGCGGCAGTCGGTGCGCGCAAACGCAGATGATTGTGCATTGAGCGGATCGAGGCCAAGTCGGGGGTCCGGAAGGCCTTGTCAGCGCGGTCGGACGCCTGGCCGTCGCCGCCCGCGGCGACGGTGCTGAACCTGCCCACGTCGGCTACTTCGACCGTCGAAGTACAAGACATGGGCGTCGCGGTAGCTTCGTGGCCTGCTTTCAGGTTCGATTGCATCAGTGAACTCGGTGACGCCTTTGTGCCGCTGGCCGCCTCCGTGAGGTGCTCGGGCGCAACGGAGGCGGCGAGTTTGGTTTCGACAGTCTCGATCTTCAGGCCCCTGACGTACTGCTCGCGATCGGGCGCCCGATGGAAAGGTGAGTTGATGGGTTCGCGGCCTACCACGCTGCGCTTCCGATCACGGGCATTCGTAATTTCCTGCCAATGGGCAGGGGTCGATCGCCGGTGCGGGGGAACTGGTCTCGTGATATCCATTGAGTTGAGAGACTAGGCATTCCCGGTAGCGTCTCATCGAGCCTGAATTCCGCAGTCGCGATACGCGAACTGCCAGCGCAAATCTGCCCCATCTCCTGCAAGGACCTGTTCTTGTATCGTGCACGATCGTCGTACTGCAGGCGATGGCCCGTCCGACTGGAGCCTTGGTGAATCGGATGTATGACTAACGCAACCCACTCAATCCCAGCCTGGGATGAACACCGGATATAACTTACAAAGTCTTCACCGCTGGGGTTGCACTTGGATTGACATCAGCGGCTCAAACTCCGTATGGCGGCGAAGCCCAGTCCGAATTGATACAAGATCTGTGTCCAATCCTTGGCCGACTGGACAAAGCTCGTCTTGTCCATCTCCTCGGGCACGAACACGGTGTCGCCCGGTTCGGCGACCAGGCTGGCGACATTGCTGCTGCCACTGCCACCGAACCAGCCGCGACTGCCCTGGCGTCCGCTCACCACCTTGCCATTGGCGCGGACCACGAACACGCTGCCTTCGTCGGCGCCCTTGGTCGGGCCGCCTGCCAGTCGCAGATAGTCGTCCAGCGATCGGCCCTGGAGGTAGAGGTAGGTCGCGGCGTTGAACACGCTGCCGAAGACGCCTACCGTGGTGGGCCTGGACGGTATATAGATGCGGTCACCGTCTTCCAGTGCCAGGTCGGGCAGGTCGGTCGCGTTGGCAGCCACTTCCAGCACGATGCGGCCGCTGGGTTTGAGCGCACGCAGGCGCTCGAGCAGCCGATCGGTGCTGGCGTTGCGCGCTTGCTGTGCTGACGCTTCTTCCACCGAACTGACGCGGCGTGAGGTGGCGCCGCGTGCGAAGTCGGTTTCCAGGTCGCGCAGCGCGCGTTCGTAACTTTCCTGCTGCGTGAGCTTGACACTCTCGCGGGTTAGCACTGCGGCGACGAAGTAGGCGCCGGCCGTGTAGCCGCCAGCGGCCTTGATGGCGTCGTGAACGCTGCTGTTGTCCGGCAGCACGTATTCGGCGGGGCGTATCACCTCACCTTCGACGCGCACGCGCTTGTTCTGGCGCTGGGTCGGCAGCACGGCATCGACGGCACTGAAAGCGCGCAGCACATCGCCTGGCGCCAGCGTCAACTTGTCGTCGCGCGGCAGATCCAGCTGGCTGACACGGCCGGTGTTGCGTTCCTGCAGCCGCTCCACCGCCAGCCTCGAACGGTCGGCAACGGCGGAGAAGCCGCCGACGATGCGCAGCGCGTCGGCGACGGTCTCACCCTGCTTGAGTTCGATCACCGAAGGCCGGTTGACGCTGCCGATCACGCCCACTTGTGTCTCTACAGCGCCGACATGCACCACGTCGCCTGCCTGCAAGACATGATCCGCGGAGCGGTCGCCTTTGAGCAGAAGGTCGTAGAGGTCGAAGCTGCCAACCAGTTGGGCGCCGCGTCGCAGCTGCACATTGCGGAAGCTGCCGACGGCCGAGGGCCCGCCGGCTTGCATCAAGGCCGAGACGACGGTGGACAAACTGCTGACGGTGAGCGCGCCGGGCTTGATCACCTGACCAGTGACAAACACACGGATGCCGCGCAACTGGCCCAGCGAGACGCTGAGCTGGAAATTGCGGAACACCTGGGCAACCCGGGTCGAGATCACTTCCTGCAGGTTGGCATGGCGAACGCCGGCGACCTGAACGGTGCCGACACGCGGCATGGTGATGCGGCCGGTGCGATCGACCAGCAGCCGCAGGTCGGCGTCCACCGAACCCCAGAGCGTGACCAGGATCTCATCGCCGGCGGAAACCAGGTAGTCGGGCGGCACCAGCGGGCTGAGTTCGGCGCCGCGGCCGTCGAAGCCGGTGCTGCTGAGTTCAGCGCCCAGGCGCCGGATGGGCAATTCACTGGTGGTCTGGCGCTGCACATGCTGCTCGAATTCGCTCGGCACGTAAGGCGCCACCGGGGCGGGGCGGGCGAACGCGGGCGACTCGGGGGCAGACTCGCCGCGCGGGGCCGTTGCCGAGGTCGGCTCCTGGGCGGACTGGCGCAGCCGGATCGGGCCGCCCGTCGCTGCCTCGGCGCCGTCCGCCGCGGCGCTGCGTTGCTGCGCATGCGCTGCCGGCATGATGGATGCCAGCGTGACGACAGCCAGCGCGGCCATGACAAGCCAGGCGCGCAGGGGAGAGGCCAAAGTTGGACGTGCGGGTTTCAGAGGCATCGGCAGCAGGTCGAAGGTGGTCGGTGCAGTTCCATGACCTGGCCGCGCGAGCGGCAAGGTCGGCGCACTGGCGCGGTTGGCCGGGCTGGATTCTAGCCACCTGAGCTCTTGCACCCAAAGTGGCAGAAGGGCAAAGGCGAGCCACCTACAATTGTGTGATGTTTGCCCTGCTGCTGGCGTTCGCCGTTTCTTTGTGTGTCACGCTGGCGATCGTTCGCCTGGGTGGCAAGCTGGCGCGCTTCCTGCACGACCACGACATCTCCGGTCCGCAGAAGTTCCATGCCACGCCGGTGCCGCGCATCGGCGGCGTCGGCATCGTTGTCGGCCTGATGGCCGCCGCGCTGGGCCTGTGGGCAGCGGGTGCTGCGGCGGCCGAGACGATGGGCTGGGTGCTGATCTGCGGCATTCCTGCCTTTGGCGCCGGCCTCGTCGAAGACGTCACCAAGCGCGTCAGCCCGCGCAACCGGCTGCTGGCCACCGGCGTGTCGGCCGCTCTGGGCATCTGGTTGCTCGATGCGGCGATCCGCCACACCGGCATTCCGGGGCTGGACTGGATCGTCTCGTTCAGCGCCGGCGCCGCCTTGCTGACGGTGTTCGCCATGGCCGGCATCGCCAACTCGGTCAACATCATCGACGGTTTCAACGGCCTGGCGTCGATGTGCGTGGTGATCATGCTGGCGGCGCTGGCCTATGTGGCTTTCCAGGTCGGCGACCCGGTGGTTGGCGCGCTGGCGCTGGCCGGCATCGGTGCCGTGCTGGGTTTCTTCTTCTGGAATTTCCCCGCCGGACTGATCTTTCTCGGCGACGGCGGTGCCTACTTTCTCGGTTTCTTCGTCGCCGAACTGTCCATCCTGCTGCTCGTGCGCAACCCCGGCGTGTCGCCGCTGTTCCCGCTGCTGGTGTGCGTCTACCCGGTGTTCGAAACCCTGTTCTCGATCTACCGCCGGCGCTTCCTGCGTGCCGTGCCGCCCAGCATGCCCGACGGCATCCACCTGCATTCGCTGATCTACCGCCGCGTCATGCGCTGGGCGGTGGGCGACAAAGGCGTCAAGTCCCTGGCGCAGCGCAATTCGATGACCTCGCCCTTCCTCTGGCTGCTGTGCATGTGCTCGGTCGTCCCTGCCACGTTGTTCTGGAGCAACACCGCTGCGATGGCCGGTTTTCTGGCGCTTTTTGCGATCTGCTACGTGGCGCTGTACTGGCGCATCGTGCGCTTTCGGGCGCCGCACTGGATACGCTTCGCCGCCACGCGGCCGCGGCCATTGCATGACAGGGGCGATAATCGGCGGACATGACCGACCAAGACCTTCAGACCAGCGACGCCTCCGCCGAGGTTGCCGCGCCCGCCCCGCTCTTCAATACCCTGCCGCTAGACCCCAAGCTGCTGCGCGCCGTCGCCGACTCGGGCTACACGGCGATGACGCCGATCCAGGCCAAGGCCATTCCGCTCGTGCTGGAAGGCCGTGACGTGATGGGCGCGGCGCAGACCGGCACCGGCAAGACCGCTGCCTTCACGCTGCCGCTGCTGCAGAAGATGCTGCGCCACGAGAACGCCAGCATGTCGCCGGCCCGCCATCCGGTGCGTGCGCTGGTGCTGACGCCGACGCGCGAACTGGCCGACCAGGTTGCCAACAACGTCAAGACCTACGCCAAGCACACCCAGTTGCGCTCGATGGTGGTGTTCGGCGGCGTCGACATGAAGCCGCAGACAGCGATGCTCAAAGCCGGCGTCGAGGTCTTGATCGCCACCCCGGGCCGTCTGCTCGACCACATCGAGGGCAAGAACGCGGTGCTCAATCAGGTCGAGTACGTGGTGCTCGACGAAGCCGACCGCATGCTCGACATCGGCTTCCTGCCCGACCTGCAGCGCATCCTGTCCTATCTGCCCAAGCAGCGGCAGACGCTGCTGTTCTCGGCCACCTTCTCGCCCGAGATCCGCCGCCTGTCGCAA
>JAUYAJ010000093.1 GCA_030693565.1 Rubrivivax sp. | reverse complement strand
CCCGTGGCCACACCGGCGCGCGCCGCCGGCAAGGTCTTGCCCCAGCGCCCTTTCGATCTCGCAGCCCTGCGGGCGATGGACGCCGATGTCGTGGTCGACATCCGCGAGGTCGACCTCGACACCGCGCTGCTGGAGCCTTTGCGGCCGCTGCGGGCCCGGCTGCGGCTCGCCGCTGGCGTGTTGACGCTGAGCGAGATCGATGCGCGGCTGGGGCAAGGCCAGCTGCTCGGCAAGCTGGCCCTGGACGGCACCGGCTCGACGGCCTTGTGGACGGCCGACCTGCACTGGGACGGCGTGCGCGTCGAACGCTGGATCAACCAGCGCAGCGCCGAGCAGTCGCCGCCCTTCGTCACCGGGCGACTCAAGGGCCACACGACGCTGGCAGGTCAGGGGCGTTCAACCGCCGACATCCTGGCCAGCCTGCAAGGCCTTGCGCGCATCGAAATGCACGAGGCGGCGGTCTCGCACCTGGCGCTCGAAGTGGCCGGACTCGACCTCGCGCAAGGCCTGGGCGTGATGCTCAAGGGCGACAACATGCTGCCGGTGCAGTGCGCCATGGCCGACCTGGTGGCCCAGGCCGGCGTGGTCCGCCCGCGCGTGATGGTGCTCGACACCACCGACTCCACCGTCTGGGTCGAAGGCACGCTGTCGCTGGCCAGCGAGACCATCGACTTGCGCGCGGTGGTCAGCCCGAAAGACTTCAGCCCGCTCGCGCTGCGCACGCCTCTGCGCGTGCGCGGCCGCCTGTTGGACCCGGCGGTCTCGTTCGAAAAAGGCCCGATGGGACGCAAACTGGCCACGGCCTTTCTGCTGGCCTTGGTGAACCCGCTGGCGGCGCTGATCCCGCTCATCGACACCGGCGACACCGAGGCCGCCCGGCGCGGCGCGGCCGGCTGCCTTGAGCTGGCGCAGCGCAGCGTGGCCAAACGTTGACGGCCGCTGAAGCCAGAGGCTTCATACACAGCCGTCCAGGCCGCCAGGCCGGCATGTTCGCCAGCTGAAACGCGCCGCGCGCAGCGCTGCGCACGGCCTCGGCGCCTGCTCAGCGCACCCTGCTCGGCGGCTCCGCCTGCGCGACCAACGGGACAACGATGAATCCGACCGCATCGTCCGCCGGCCACGCCAGGCGCTGGCCCGGCAGCAGCAGCTGCAGCGCCTGGCCGTCGCCCCAGGGTGCGGCGGCGGCAACGCAGGCGTCGGCCTGGCAACGCAGCAGCAGCACATGCAGGCTGCGGCCTTCGCGCCGCAGTGTCAGCTCAGCGCGTGGCCAGTGGCTTGGCAGGCCGGGTGAAAAGCACAGCTCGCTGCCGTCGATGTCCAGGCCGAAGATCGATTCGATCGCCGCACGGTGCATCCAGGCCGCAGCGCCGGTGTACCAGCTCCAGCCGCCGCGCCCGACCCAGGGCGCTGCGGTGTAGACGTCGCCGGCCATCACGTAGGGCTCGACGCCGTAGGCTGCGGCCTGAGCGGGCTCGGCGGCGCGGTGCGCCGGGCTCAGGTGCTTGAAGTAGCGCCAGGCCAGATCCAGCCCCGGGCCGGGGTCGGCCAGCGTCTTGGCGTGCGCGGCCTGCGCCATCAGCGCCCAGACCCCGGCGTGCGAGTACTGGCCGCCGTTCTCGCGCACACCGCCGGGGTAGGCCTGGATGTAGCCGGCGCTGGGCTCGGCAGCGGCCAGCGGCGGGTCCAGCAAGCGAATCAGCCCGGCGCCTTCGTCCACCAGGTGCGCCTGCACGGCGGCCAGCGCCAGCGCCTGGCGCAGCGGCGGCGCGGCGCCGCTGAGCACGCTCCAGGCCTGCGCGATGAGGTCGATGTGTGCCTCGGCATTGACGTGCGAACCCAGTGGCTGACCGTCGTCGAAGAAGGCGCGGATGTACCAGTCGCCGTCCCAGGCCGCACCATCGAGCGCGCGCTGCCAGCCTTGGGCCGCGCCCTCCCAACGCTGCGCGCGCTCGCTGTCACCGCGCTGCCGGGCCAGCGGCGCGAAGTCGGCCACCACGCGGCACAGGAACCAGGCCAGCCAGACCGATTCGCCGCGGCCTTGATGGCCGACGCGGTTCATGCCGTCGTTCCAGTCGCCACTGCCCATCAGCGGCAGGCCATGCACGCCCACAGGCAGGCTGCGGTCCAGCGTGCGCGCCGCGTGTTCGTAGACGGTTGCGTCCTGCAGGCTGATGGCCGGCGTGGCGTAGAGGTCCTCGGCGCCGGCGGGTATCGGCGGGCCCTCGATGAACGGCACCCAGGCATCCAGCAAGGCGGTGTCACCAGTGCGGTGCAGGTAATGCGACACGGCGTAGGGCAGCCACACCAGGTCGTCAGAAAAATGCGTGCGCACGCCCGCGCCCTGCGGCTCGTGCCACCAATGCTGCACGTCGCCTTCGACAAACTGGCGCGCCGCGCAGCGCAGGATCTGCTCGCGCAGCAGCTGCGGCGCGGCCCAGGTCAGCGCCAGCGTGTCCTGCAGCTGATCGCGAAAGCCGGTGGCGCCGCCGGCCTGGTAGAAGCCGGCCTTGGCCCAGAGCCGACACGACACCGCCTGGTACAGCAGCCAGCGGTTGACCAGGGCGTCGAACAAGGGGTCCGGGGTCTTCACCTCGGTGGCGCCGAGCAGCGCGTCCCAGCCGGCCTGGGCCGCAGCCAGCCGCTGCGCCGGTGCGACGGCAACG
>JAUYAJ010000299.1 GCA_030693565.1 Rubrivivax sp. | reverse complement strand
CAGACGCTGGTGCTGCTGGGCTCCAGCGGCACCGGCAAGAGCACGCTGACCAATGCGCTCACCGGTCAGCCGCTCCAGGCCACCGGCGCGGCAAGGCGCGGCGACGGCCGTGGCCGCCACACGACGACGGCGCGCTCGCTGCACCTGGCGCCGGGCGGCGCCTGCGTGATCGACAAGCCGGGGCTGCGTACTTTGCGGCTGGACGGCGACGCCGAAGGCCTGGACGCTGTCTTCGGCGACATCGCCCAGGCCGCGCTGTCGTGCCGCTTCCGCGACTGCAGCCATCAGCAAGAGCCTGGCTGCGCGGTCCGCGCTGCGGTGCCCGCCGAGCGCTTGCGCAACTATCACAAGCTGCTGCGCGAAGCGCGCCGCGACACCCAGAGCGTGCTCGAACGCAAGGCGCAAGTCAGCCAGTGGAAGGCGCGCGGCCGGGCGTCGCGCGCGCGCATTGAGGCCAAACGTGGTTGACCCGCGTGAGGCCGGGTTCTGCGTCAGCGCTGCATGTCGGCGCGGCTGGCTTGCACCAGTTCGTCGCGCTGCGCCAGCTCGGGGAACAGCTTCAGCCACAGGCTCGCCACCAGCAGGCAGCCGATGCCGCCCAGCACCACCGAGCCCACCGGGCCGAGCAAGGCCGCGGTGGCGCCCGACTCGAATTCGCCGAGTTGGTTGGAGCCGCCGATGAAGACCGAATTGACCGAGCTGACGCGCCCGCGCATGGCGTCGGGCGTTTCCAGTTGCACCAGGGTCTGGCGGATCACCACGCTGACCATGTCGGCGCCGCCGGCCACCGCCAGCGCCAGCATCGACAGCGAAAAACTCGTCGACAGCCCGAACACCAGCGTCGCCAGGCCGAACATCGCGACGGCGCCGAGCAAGGTGTGGCCGGTGCGCCGGCGCAGCGGCCAGCGTGTCAATGCCAGCGAGATCGCCAACGCGCCGACCGCGGGGGCGGCGCGCAGCAGGCCCAGGCCCCAGGGGCCGACTTGCAGAACGTCTTTGGCAAACATCGGCAACAAGGCGGTGGCGCCGCCGAGCAGCACCGCAAAGAGGTCGAGCGAGATTGCGCCCAGCACCACCTTGTGCTGCCAGACGAAGCGCACACCGGCGAGCAGGTTGTGCAGCGTCAGCGGTTCGCGCGACGGCGCATGGGCGTAGCGGATCAGCAGGCACAGCGTCGTCGACAGCAGAAACAGCGCGGCGCACAGCGCATAGACGGCGCTGGGGCCGGCGACGTAGACGAAGCCGCCCAATGCAGGCCCGGCGATGATGGCGCCTTGCATGCCGGCCGAGCTGAAGGCCAGCGCGCGCGGCAGCACCGCCGCCGGCACCAAAGCCGGCGTCAAGGCTTGCTGCGCCGGCATCTGGAAGGCGCGCGCAGCGCCGAGCAGGATGGAGATGCCGAGCAGCAGTTCGCGCCCGGCCCAGCCGCCGGCGCTGCCGGCCCACAGCAAGGCGCAGACGGCTGCTTGCAGCGCCAGGCAGGCGGCGACGATGCGGGCGCGCTGGTAGCGGTCGATGACATGGCCGGCCGGCAGCACCAGCGCCAGCGCGGGCAGAAACTGCAGCAGGCCGACCAGGCCGAGGTCCCAGGCCGAACCGGTCAGGTCGTACATCTGCCAGCCCACCGCCACCATCACCATCTGGTTCGCCGCTGTGCCCGCCAGGCGGGCAAACCACAGGCGCATGAAAGCGCGCTGCGTGAACAAGGAGGCGTTGTCCAAGAGGCTCGGGGCAGGGCGGATGGGGCGCTGACGCTATCACGCCGGCGTCGTATGGGCAGGCGAGCGCCGTTCGCCGGCGCCGACCGCTGCCTGTTAAGCTCACCCAAGATGGCCACCGACCCCCCTCGCGCCGACGCCGACCCGTCAAGTGCGCTGCCGCGCGGCACGCGACTCGGCGAGTTCGAGTTGCTGCACGTGCTGGGGGCTGGCGGTTTCGGCATCGTCTACCTGGCGTTCGACCATGCGCTGGAACGCGAAGTGGCGGTCAAGGAATACATGCCCGCGTCGCTCGCCGGGCGCACTGAAACGCTGCACGTGTCGCTGCGCTCGCAGTCCGACGCCGACACCTTCGCGCTCGGCCTGAAGTCCTTCGTCAACGAAGCCAAGCTGCTGGCGCGCTTCGACCATCCTTCTCTGGTCAAGGTCTACCGCTTCTGGGAAGCCCATGGCACGGCCTACATGGCCATGCCGGTTTACCGCGGCAGCACCGTCAAGGAAATCCGGCTCGCGATGCGGACGCCGCCCGACGAAACCTGGTTGCGCGCGCTGCTTGTTCCTTTGCTCGGGGCCATCGAACGCCTGCACGCTGAAGGCGTCTACCACCGCGACATTGCACCCGACAACATCCAGATCGAAGCCGATGGCCGGCCGGTGCTGCTCGACTTCGGTGCCGCGCGCCGGGTCATCACCGACAAGTCGCAGGCGCTGACCGCGATCCTCAAGCCCGCTTACGCGCCGATCGAGCAGTACGCCGAAGCGGGCTCGGTCAGGCAAGGCCCCTGGACCGATCTTTACGCCCTCGGCGCCACGCTGCACTTCCTGCTGCTGGGCCGACCACCGTCGCCGGCGACGGCGCGTGCCGTGCACGATGACTTGCAGCCGCTGGCGGCGCAGTCCTTGCCCGGTTGCAGCACTGACTTCCTGCACATCGTCGACTGGATGTTGGCGCCGCGACCGGCCGACCGGCCACAAAGCGTGGCCGCATTGCGCGAAGTCCTGGACGGCCACGTCGCCCCGCCGGCACGGCGCGCGATGCCGCTCGTGCCCACAGCCGATTGGGAGCGCACCCAGGCACCGTCCACGAAGACGGCGCCAGCACCGGCAGTCGATGACAGCACGGTGATCGTGCCGCCGCGGCGCACGGTGCCCCCGCCAGCGGCAATGCCGCCGGCGCCGGCAAGCCCTGCCGAAGTCCGGTCCCCCGCTGCAACGCCGGCGGCCGCACCTGCCAGCCCGAGCGCCGGCCGCTCGCGGATGTTCTGGCCGGCGCTGCTCGGCGTCGGCGCCTTGGTCGTGGCCGCCGCGGTGGGCTTGTGGCCGCGTCCCGCACCAGCGCCGGCAGCCACGCCCATCACCGTGGCGCCCAGCGCCGCGTCGGTCGCCGGCCTGTCGCCCGCGCCAACGCCGGCACTGCCGCTGTCGGCGATCTCGGCATCAATGGCCTGTGGCTGC